>CANHNG010000240.1 GCA_947461915.1 Flavobacteriaceae bacterium | reverse complement strand
CTAAAATAATGTATGGTGGAACTTGTATGGGGCGAACACCAATTAGTCAATCTCTGGCAACAGATGGTAAAGGTAAAAGTGATACCTTTCAAATGATGGCACTTGGTAAAAATAGTTACTCACTTACCGGGGTACTCACTTGGAATATTTTTCTTCCTTATATACATTATGATTCCAAAAAAGGAATTGTAGTTACAGCTGATGGCGAAGGAAAACCAATAAAGCCAGGTGAAACTATTGAATTTGAAAAAATACTACTTGATGACAATATTTCATGGCAAGACTTAATGCTTGACTATGGGAAAGAAATTGCAGTGGAGCATGGAATTAAGCCTAAAGAATCATTACAACTAAAAGGCTGGTCTACTTGGGACTATTATGGCAGAGTGTACAATACAAAAGATATTATAAAAAATATTGACGAACTTTATTTAACTAAAAAAAATGCCAACATCATTCAAATTGATGGCGGTTGGTGGACCGCAAGAGGGGATTATTTAAGTGTTCGTAAAGATTTACAAGGAGGCATGAAAGCTATTGCGGAATATGCAAAATCCAAAGGATATAAAGCAGGAATTCATCTTGATGGTTTTAGGGCAGACAAAAATTCAGAATTATATCGAAACCACCCAGATTGGTTTTTGAAAGACCAAGACGGAGAAACAATCTGTCAATCGATAGATAAAGGTGACACCTTTATGCAATATATCTATTTTGATTATTCAAATCCTGCCGTTTGCGAGTATATGAAAAAGGTTTTACATACAATTCGAAAAGATTGGGGATTTAGCTATTTTAAAATTGATTTTATGCGTTATGGACTTTTACAGAGCATCATGGAAGAGCATGGAGGGCAGGCTGCTAATTGCACAAATCCTGTAACAAAAGTAATGGCGTTCAACAATAACATGACGAGTATTGAAAGAACAAGAGCCGCTTTAAAAGCGATGCGAGAAGGTATTGATGACGGTTTCTTTTTAGCATGTTCCTCTATCTTTGGGCCAACGCTTGGAATCGTTGACGGTGTAAGAACAGGCCAAGACATCAACCCAACCTACGACTTTTACAGGAGTAGTGTTATGCAAAATGCAGGTAATTTTTATTTAAATAGTGTCGTTGCGCAAAATGATGCCGATTATTTAGTAGTTAGAAATAAAGAAGATGAAGAACCGGAACGTGCTTGGGGCGAACATAAATTTGGGGGAAACACAACATTTAATGAAGCCAAAATGTGGAGCGACTATATCGCACTGTATGGTGGGATGAAAATAAACAGCGACAATCTTCTCACTTTAAGAAAAGAGCGCAAGGCATTAATTCAGAATTCTTTTAATTACAAGACGGCTAAACGATTTATCCCTATAGATTTATGGGATCATGCCAAAGACAAAGCAGATGCTTTTAATATTATGCTAGCAGAAAATGAAGACGGTGTTTTTCTTTCCCTTTTCAATTGGGAAGAAACAGATAAACAATTTAATCTTGCTGGCATAGAAAAATCTGTAGTTACTATTGAAAATACCCAAAGAAAAATTGCGCTTGTAGATGGAAAATTAAAAATCAATTTAAAAGGACACAGTTCAATAATACTAAAATTGAAAGGACGTACTTTTGATTCACTAAGGAAAAGTCTCTCAGAAGTTTACTGATTTGATGTTTGAATACAATTAAATGCAATAGTAATACTGAAAGGGTTCTTCTTACATGCATAGGAAAATACCAAACTGGAACCGAATCGATCAATACCGAATTTATGAAATGATTTGATTTTAGCGAATGAACCTTAAAAAGCCAAATAGTAGTCTTTTAACTCTTGTTTGTCATTGGTTTATCAATATTTACATTAGTTTTACAACTTTAATCAAAATAACTTGATATTTAATATCGAATAAAATATACTTGATTATGCAACTATTAATTTATATTGTATTTTTTTCTATATTTTTCTATTTTTTTGATTTTCATTAGTATCAAAATTACACACCCTAAATGCTTAGAATTTTCACACTACTATTTTCACTATTTTATTATATTCATAGTTATGGTATTCAAGGATATAATATCAATTTTAAAAATATTGATAACAGACAAGGTTTATCACAAAACGGAATTACATCAATATTTCAAGATAGAGATGGGTATATGTGGTTTGGTACTCACTACGGACTAAATCGCTATGATGGTTTAAATATTAAATCCTATTATGCAGGAAATTCACCCAACCAACTTTCTGATAACATCATAGGTTCAATTGTACAAGATCTTGCAGGTAATATATGGATAGCAACGGAACAAGGCCTTACAGTTTTTAACCCCATAACACAAAAATTTTATAACCTAAAAAAATACAACTCAAAAAACAGCCTCTTTAGTCAAAATATACAATCTATTAAACTTATTGATGGTAAAATTATGATTACTAGCCCAAAGGGGCTTTGGAGTATAAATCCTGGAAGAATACTTTTTACGGATAAAAACACGAAATCAATTTGTAAAAATACGATTCACTATAAAATTAATTTTGAGATAACCTCTGAATTCTTAAGAATTTATAAAAAAGATCAAAATGACAGCTATTGGTTTACTACAAAAAACGAAGTTATTTTAGGTAAAATTATTCGGAATCAATTAGTGGTATTAGATAAAATTCGTATTGAGCCCCAAGCTGACATTAAAATTTCTACTTTTTTCCAAGATAATTTTTCAAATGTATGGATAGGTACCGAAAATAATGGATTATTTCATTTAAAAGAAATTAAAGGAAACTATTTAGTGACTAAAATTTACCCTAAAAATAGTAGTTCGGTAAATTTTTCTAGAATAGCGGACGTCATACAAGATCGTCAAAATAATCTGATAGTGACATCTCGAAGCGATGGAGCTATTCTAATACCGAAGGAGGTACTTAAAAATAATAGTTTTGCCACAACAGCAATCAATTTCATTGATTTGCAAACTAAAAAAATTAAAAGTATTTACCAATCTCGGGATAAAACACTATGGATTGGATCTTTAGGAAATGGTGTTTTTTTTCAAAACAATTCGGGTTTAAAATTTAAAAACTATCAGATTATAGATAAAAAAAACAATTCAATTATCAATAATACCAGATCAATCCTTAAAGACGCCTATGGTAAATTATGGATGGGTACATTGTTTGAAGGGATTTTTATTTATGACATCACTAATCAAAATTCACATACGATTCTTAGTGGAAAATCTGTTTTTGCATTATCTAAAATCGACAACAACCATACGCTAGTGGGTAGCTCCGACGGATTATACCTGGTTACTTTTGATAATAGCAATTTTAGCGCTAAAAAACTAAACACCAACCTTCAGTTTAATAATATTATTTTTTCAATTACACATGTCAAGAATCAGTATTGGCTTGGAACCGACAATAATCTTATAAGTTTTACATTAACCAAAGATTTTAAAATATCGAATAGTATCCGGTATAATAATGTGATTCCATCGTCCCCAAATTCTATAAATTTCATCCGCATTGTCAAATATGACCTTAAGCACAACTTTTTATGGATTGGAACCCAAGCAAAAGGTCTTATCAAAGCTGAATTAAATAATGATTTTACCTTTAAAGGGTTTTATCAATTCAATCAAAATTCAAATGCGATAGCAAATAATGAATACATATGTGACATTTTTCTTGACAGAAAAGACAATTGTTGGATAGCAACAAGGAAGGGGCTAATACAAATTAAATTAGCTGAAAATGGAGGAGTTTTAGGAACAAAAAAATTGTCATCTAGTGATGGACTTCCTAGTAATTTAATTCAATCATTAGAAAATGACAACCTGGGGAATTTATGGGTAGGAACAAATAGAGGCTTAGCTAAATTCAATCAAGATTATAAAGCGACAAATTATGACATAAACGATGGTATTCAAGATTATGAATTTTCAGAACACGCTTCCTATTTCGAT
>CANHNG010000239.1 GCA_947461915.1 Flavobacteriaceae bacterium | reverse complement strand
TGAAACCAAGTACCATAAGGTTTTTCTGTGAATAATGTAGCCAAATGACCGTAGCTATCATCGAAAATCACCCCATAAAAAACAGAGTCTATAATGTTGCCAAAAGCTCCTGCAAGAATTAAGGAAATAGCCACAATAAGATAGTTTGAACTGTGCTTTCTTTCGACAGAATCCCAAAGCCAATAGCCAATTCCTGTAACGGCAATTAGTCGAAAAAAGGTAAGAAACAATTTCCCGTAAATACCTGGAATTACTGTCCCCCAAGCCATTCCTTCATTTTCTATCAAAAGTATTTTGAACCAACTCGTAATGTCAATTTGTCCGCTTTCGCCGTAAACGAAATTAGTCTTGATGTATATTTTAGAAAGTTGGTCGACAAGTAAGATGAGGAAAACTATCAGGTAAGCTTTTCGTAATGTCATTTTATAAAAATTTTGATGGCGCAAAACAGTACTGCTATTTTCAAAAAAAAGCTCCAATTGGAGCTTTAGTTGCTTTGTTACTAATTGATTATCGTTGCTGGTTCTTAGCTTCAATACTCATTGTAGCGTGAGGGACAATCATTAATCTTTCTTTGCTGATTAATTTTCCTGTGACTTTACACACGCCATACGTTTTATTTTCTACACGAAAAAGTGCATTTTTCAAATCACGAATAAACTTCTCTTGACGAATTGCCAACTGAGAATTAGCTTCCTTAGACATGGTTTCGCTTCCTTCTTCAAATGCTTTGAATGTTGGCGAAGTATCGTCGGTTCCATTGTTTAAATCGTTCATATAGGCGCTTTTTATCAGATCTAAATCAGATTGCGCTTTGGCTATTTTTTTTAGAATTAATTCTTTAAACTCTGCTAAATCAGCATCCGAGTATCTTGCAACTTCATCTGTCATTTTCTAGTTATTTTGTGATTGCTATTTTTGTTTTTATTTCGTCGAATTCTATTTCGGTTCCGTTGCTAATATTATCTTCAAAAACCATTTTTTGTGTTAATGTTTCGGATTTAATATAGGCTTCGTTTGCCTTTACTGCTTTTTCTAACTCGGAATTTTTTTGCAAATGTACTTTAATTTTGTCAGTTACCTCAAATCCTGAATCTTTTCTTATGTTCTGAATTCTGTTAACTAACTCTCTGGCAATTCCTTCCTCTTTTAATTCCTCAGAAATCGTAATATCTAGTGCAACCGTTATTCCGTTTGAGTTGGCAACCAGCCAGCCCTCGATATCCTGGGATGAAATCTCTACATCTTCTAATGATAAATTTATGCTATTTCCGGCAATAACAAGCGGTAGGCTTCCTTCCCGATCCAATTGATTAATTTGCTCTTGAGAAAAATCATTTATTGATTTGGAAATCAGACCAATATCTTTTCCGAATCGTGGTCCGAGTGTCTTAAAATTCGGCTTAATTTGTTTTACCAAAATCCCAGAGGCATCATCTAAAAGGATGATTTCTTTCACATTAACTTCTGCTTTTACGAGCTCAGAAATAGCCTCAATTTCGGCACGTTGAGACTCGTCAAGTATTGGTATCATTACCTTTTGTAAGGGTTGGCGCACCTTTATCATTTCCTTTTTTCTAAGCGATAAAACCAGTGATGAAATCGTCTGTGCTTTCTGCATTTTGCTCTCCAACGTTTTATCAACAAAGTTTCCAACATATTTTGGGAATTCTGCCAAATGTACACTTTCAAATTTTTCTGATTGTGTTGCCAAAGTTAAGTCTCTGTAAAGCTTGTCCATAAAGAAAGGAGCGATTGGCGCACCCAGCTTGCTGATGGTCAACAAACAGGTGTATAAAGTCTGGTAAGCTGCGATTTTGTCTTGTGCATATTCACCTTTCCAGAAACGACGACGACACAAACGAACGTACCAATTACTCAAGTTTTCACCCACAAATTCCGAAATCGCGCGGGCGGCTTTCGTAGGTTCATAATCTGCATACGCCTCATCAACAACTTTTACTAAAGTATTCAATTCAGAGATAATCCACTGGTCGATTTCTGGTCTTTCGTTTAACGGAATTTCCGCTTCGGCATAAACGAAATTATCGATATTGGCATACAAGGCAAAGAAAGAATAGGTGTTGTACAAAGTTCCAAAGAATTTGCGTCGAACCTCAGCAATTCCCTCCAAGTCGAATTTTAAATTGTCCCAAGGATTCGCGTTGGAAATCATATACCAACGCGTGGCATCCGGTCCATATTCGTTTAATGTATCGAACGGATCAGCGGCATTTCCTAGACGTTTAGACATTTTTTGTCCATTTTTGTCTAAAACCAAGCCGTTTGAAACTACATTTTTATAAGCTACTTTATCAAAAACCAAAGTGGCAATGGCGTGCAACGTATAAAACCAACCTCTAGTTTGATCCACTCCCTCTGCAATGAAATCAGCAGGGAAATCTTTGTTCTCGTCAATTTTAGCTGCGTTTTCAAAAGGATAATGCCATTGCGCATAAGGCATTGAACCGGAATCAAACCAAACGTCAATCAAATCTGCCTCGCGTTTCATAGGTTTTCCTGAAGCAGAAACTAGGGTAATTTCATCGACTACATTTTTATGTAAGTCAACCAAATCATAATTGGCTTCGTCCATATTTCCAATTTCGAATCCATTGAAAGGATTTACTTTTTGGAAACCTGCAGCGATAGATTTTTCAATTTCATTGTATAATTCTTCCACAGAACCAATAAGGATTTCTTCTGTTCCTTCTTCGTTTCTCCAGATTGGCAATGGAATTCCCCAAAAACGAGAACGCGACAAGTTCCAATCGTTGGCATTTTTCAACCAATTACCAAAACGCCCTTCTCCGGTTGATTTTGGTTTCCAATTGATGGTTTCGTTCAGGTCGAACATTCGATCCCGAACTTTGGTAATTTCTATAAACCAGGAATCGAGCGGATAGTATAAAATTGGCGTATCCGTTCTCCAGCAATGTGGATAACTGTGCACGTATTTCTCAACTTTGAACGCTTTATTTTCTTCTTTTAACTGGATGGCAATTTCCACATCCATCGATCGTTCTGGCACTTCGCCTTCGGTATAATATTCATTTTTAACGTATTTTCCGGAATAACTTCCTAAACCATCAATGAATTTTCCTTGCAAATTTACCAATGGAACCGGGTTTCCATTTTCATCTAAAACCAACATTGGCGGCACTTCCGGAATAGCTTCCTTAGCTACTTTTGCATCATCGGCACCAAAAGTTGGGGCGGTGTGTACAATTCCTGTTCCGTCTTCGGTAGTTACAAAATCTCCTGAAATTACTCGAAAAGCATTTTCCGGATTTTGGTATGGCAAAGTAAACGGCAATAATTGTTCGTAACGAATGCCAACTAAATCTGAACCTTTACATTCGGCAATAATTTGATATGGAATTTTTCCTGCCTTGCCGGCAGTCAGGCTGTCACCTTCTTTGAAATTTTCAAAATCGGAAGCTTCAGTGCTTGGGAAAAATCCTTTCGAAAATTGTTTGCCAACTAAGTTTTTGGCCAAAATCACATTCGAAGGTAAAAAAGTATATTGATTGAATGTTTTAACTAAAACATATTCAATCTTTGGACCCACAGTCAAAGCGGTGTTTGAAGGCAATGTCCAAGGTGTTGTTGTCCAAGCCAAAATATGAACATCCCCAAAACCTTGAAGAAAATTCGGCAAAGTTTCAGCTAAAGCTTTGAATTGCGCCACAACAGTGGTATCTGTAACATCACGATAACTCCCCGGTTGGTTCACTTCGTGGGAAGACAATCCTGTTCCTGCCTTTGGTGAATACGGCTGGATGGTATATCCTTTGTACATCAAATCCTTGTTGTAGATTTGTTTCAAAATCCACCAAACGGTTTCCATATACTTGGATTTGTAGGTGATATAGGGGTCTTCCATATCGACCCAATAACCCATTTTTTCGGTCAAATCGTTCCAAACATCGGTGTAACGCATCACGGTTTTTTTA
>CANHNG010000238.1 GCA_947461915.1 Flavobacteriaceae bacterium | reverse complement strand
GAAATTGATTTACACAAAGATATTTTAAATACTATTAAACTTTAATTCAACAAGCGTTAATCTTTAATCCTAATTTAGCGCCTCTTTTTAATACGAAATCATAAGCCGCTTGATATTCGTTAGGAATTTCACCTTCCAAAATAGCTTCTTTAACGGCTTCTTTCAAAACTCCAATTTCTCGGGAAGGTTGCAAATTAAAAATCGCCATAATTTCTTCGCCAGAAATTGGAGGTTGAAAATTTCGAACGTGGTCGCGTTCTTCCACTTCAACTATTTTCTTGCGGACAATATCAAAATTCTGATGGTATTTCTTGAATTTATTGGGGTTTTTAGTCGTGATGTCGGCTTCGCACAAAGTCATTAAGCTTTCGACATCTTCTCCGGCATCAAAAACCAAACGACGTACGGCAGAATCAGTAACTAAATCTTGTGAAAGTACGATAGGGCGTGAACTCATCATTACCATCTTTTGTACAAATTTCATTTTTTGGTTCAATGGCATGTGCAATCTTTCGAAAATTTTCTTTACCATTTTCCCGCCAAGGAATTCATGCCCGTGAAACGTCCAACCTTGTTTTTTGTTGAAGCGCTTCGTTGGCGCTTTCCCGATGTCGTGCAATAATGCCGACCAACGCAACCAAACATCATCCGTATTAGGGCAAATATTATCAACCACTTCTAGCGTGTGATAAAAATTGTTTTTGTGGGTTTGCCCCTCAATTTCTTCCACTTCATTTAAAGCGGTTAATTCAGGAAGAATGATATCTAAAAGACCGGTTTTGTACAACAATAAAAATCCGATGGAAGGTTTGACTGTCGAAAGGATTTTATTCAATTCATCAACAATTCTTTCTCCCGAAATGATGTTGATTCTATCAGCATTTTTTGTAATAGATTGTAAAGAGTTTTCTTTGATTTCAAAACCCAATTGATTCGCAAACCGAATTGCTCTAAGCATTCGCAAAGGATCATCAGAAAAAGTAATATCCGGATCTAGGGGAGTTCTGATGATTTTATTTTTCATATCCTCCAATCCATTGAAAGGGTCTGATAATTCACCAAAATTAGTTGCGTTTAATGATAAAGCTAAGGCATTGATGGTGAAATCCCGACGATTTTGATCGTCTTCCAAGGTTCCGTTCTCCACAACGGGATTTCGGCTTTCAAAATGATAGGATTCTTTTCTAGCGCCCACAAATTCGACTTCAATCTCTTCAAATCGCAACATGGCTGTGCCATAGTTTTTAAAAACTTGCACTTTTGGTTTTTTTGGAAGTAATTGGGAAACTTTTAAAGCGAGTTCAATTCCGCTGCCAACGGCAACAATATCGATATCTTTTTTAAAATCTCTATTCAAAATTAAATCCCTAACAAAACCACCAATCACATAACTATCCATTTTCAGTTCTTGGGAAGCTTGGGAAATGACTTCGAAAATTTTATTATTTAGGGCTTTTTTGTATGAAGTTTTAATGCTCATTTTAAAATGTTTAAAGTTTAAAGTTTAAAGTTGATCAACTGAAAACTGAAAACTGAATACTGCAAACTATTTCCGTATCACTTTTACCTGAGAATTGCTTGTCAATTTTATAATTGTCGAAGGTTTCCCAGCAATTTTATCGCGGTACAAATTTACAACATAGTCCACACCTTTTATAATTTCAGGGCTAATGGCTGTGAAAGCAGTAGGAGTGGGCTGCCCTGAGAGATTTGCGGAGGTGGAAACCAAAGGTTTTTTCATTTTCTCCATTAATTTGAAGCAAAAAGGTTCTTTGACGATTCGGATTCCTAAGGTATTATCTGCGGCTATTAAGTTTGGTGCGATGTTTCTCGGTTTGTCCAGAATTAGGGTAGTAGGCTTCTCGGATAGATCCATTATTTGCCATGCCACTTCCGGAATAGCCGTAAATACATTATACATCATTTTTTCCCCATTCATCAAAACAATCATGCTTTGCGTTTCGGCTCTTTTTTTGAGTTTGTATATTTTGGCAACGGCTTCTGGATTTGTGGCGTCGCATCCAATTCCCCAAACGGTGTCAGTTGGGTAAAGGATAATTCCTCCCTGCTGAATAATTTCGAAAGCATTATGGATTTCTTGGTTGAGACTTTCTATTTTTTCCATTTATTAGAATGTTAGATTTGCAAAGGAACGAATTATAATTATGAAAGTATTGTCTATTTTAATAGTAAAAGATTTGGGAGGTAATGAATATCTATCTAAATGATCAGCAATTTTAATAATAACCCGATTTCTGTTTTAAATCAATCAATTATTCAAAGCAGAAGCAAAACGAATAGAAACTTTTTTTAGCCCATAACTAGAAAAACAATTCAATTCTTTAAATTATTGAAGCATGATTATTAAAAATAAAATTGATTTTTGATCCTTTTTTCAATCTTTCACAATAGTTTTAAAGCTAATTTAGTTTTACCTTTGTTCCCGAAAAAAAACTTTCCATTTTTTTGGTCAGACTCTAATCTAAAGTTATTTAATGAAAAATTTTAAACGTTTTCTAAAGTACATTGTTCCACACAAAAGAAATTTCGTTATCAGTATAATTTTTAATGTTTTATACGCCCTTTTCTCTGCCATTTCGATGCTTTCTCTTTTTCCTTTAATGAAGGTTTTATTTGAAGATGGGCAAAAAGTATATACTAAACCCGTTTACGAGGGCTTTGGGAGTATTGATAAACATTTTTTAGAGGATTCGTTGAATTATTTTATTACAAACAATACTCAAAAAGAAGGGGTTTTAAGTACTTTGACATGGATGGTAGTTTTTGTGCTAACAACCTTTTTGCTAAAAAATCTATTCAACTTTATTTCGATAGTTTATATGACTTATTTGAATAATGGAATTTTGAAAGATTTGAGAAATGATGTGTATCAAAAAATAATTAGTTTACCTGTTTCCTTTTTTTCTAATGAAAGAAAAGGAGATTTAATATCCCGTATGACTTCGGATGTTAATACTATAAAAAGTGCCTTTATGAGCATTTTAATGATGGTCAGCGAACCTTTAACTATCCTTTTCACCCTAGCTTCTATGTTTTTTATAAGTTGGAAATTAACTTTATTTGTGTGTGTGTTTCTGCCTGTTTCTGGGTATTTAATTTCAAAAATGAGTAAATCCATTAAAAGTCAATCAGGGGAACTCTTTTCTTTTGAAGGTCATCTATTATCAGATATTGAAGAAACAATCGGGGGAATAAAAATAATCAAAAATTTCACTTCAGAGAATTTTTTCATCAATAGGTATTATAAATCTACCGAGTTTATTAATGTTTTAAATAATAAGATGGGGGCTCGCATGAGTTTAGCAGGCCCTATGAGTGAATTTTCAGGAATTTTTGTAATTTCTATTTTATTACTTTACGGGGGTTCCTTGGTATTAATTGATGGCTCAATGAGCGGAAGTGCTTTTATTGCATACATGGGTTTGGCTTACCAAATACTTACTCCGGCTAAAGCGATTACCAAAGCTAATCATGCCTTAATTGGAGGAAATGCCGCTTACGATCGGGTTGCTTTTATTTTAGACGCAACGAACCACTTGCAAGACAAACCAGATGCGAAAATCATTACAGAATTTAACTCAGAAATTAAATTTACCAATGTGTCTTTTAAATACGATTCCGAATATGTTCTAAAAGAGTTTAATCTCACTGTTCCAAAAGGAAAAAGAGTCGCTTTGGTAGGAGAGTCGGGTAGTGGAAAATCGACTTTGGCCAACCTAGTAACACGACTTTATGATGTGACCGAAGGAAGTATCACTTTTGATGGGGTAGATATCAAGAATGTTACTGGTGATTCCTTAAGAAAACAAATGGGAATTGTTGCACAAGATTCTATTTTGTTTAATGATTCGATTGCCAATAATATTTCGTTGAGTATAGACAATCCTGATATGGAAGGAATTATTAGTGCAGCAAAAACCGCCAATGCACATCATTTT
>CANHNG010000237.1 GCA_947461915.1 Flavobacteriaceae bacterium | reverse complement strand
TTGTTATATTTACAACAACATATACTTCACGAAAGGATTCGTGTGGTAGCAGGGATCATGAATACATACAACCTTAATACTATTAAAAAATATTTTTTAGCTACAATTATAATGCTTATTATTTTTGTTTTTATATGTTGTGATAGAATTGAAAATAGATTTTTATATATTGACAACAATTCGAATTCATCAATTAGTTGTTTTATAACAAAAAGAGAATTTAATTTAATGAAAAAAGGCGATTATTTTTTAGCTGTTGATTTGAAAGAAAACGAAAAAGGCAATTTGAATCCTGTAAAACCTACCTGGGAAAGATTTATAGAACAATGCGATAATAATAAATTGCATTTTTATATTGTTAGCGTTGATAGTATTAATAAATATGGATTAAATACAGTATTTAAACAGAATATGTATCTAAAAAAAGAGTATTTCACAATAGAAGATTTAGAAAAAATAGATTTTCAAATAAAGTATAGTACAAATGGTTTGGAGTTGACCCCCCAGCTGGTGCGAGCAGAAATAGCTACAAAGGCTAGTGCGAGCTTCTAGCTCGTACCAACAATAAAGAGCAAACAGTACAAATCAACAAACACAACCCTAAAAAAGTTGAAGTTTGTTATGTAAGGAGTAAACAAAAGGATTAAGTTTGTGGGTACGAGCGAGACGCTCGCACTAGCGGGGAAGCAAATTCCATTGCCCCAGCTGGCGCGAGCAGAAATAGCTACAAAGGGTAGTGCGAGCTTCTTGCTCGTACCCACAATAAAGAGCAAATAGTACAAATCAACAAACTGCAACCCTAAAAAAGTTGTAGTTTTTTTATTGTGAAAAATCTAAAAGCTGGCGCGAGCTTCTAGTTAGAGGTGTATTCCTAATATTTATTCCTGAACCATACTTTTTGCCATTCTCTTTTCAAAATCAAAAACGCCACTTCTTCTGCCAATACCACTAAATCCGAGCCGTCTAATTTTTTGATTTGATCTTCGGAAACGTCAATTATATAGAGCAAATTGAGGTATTCGGCGAATTTGTATTGAATCAATCGATAGATTTTTTCGTGCAATTGGATTTTCAATTCCCCGGGCGAAATGCTCATTGGAAAATCAATTCCTTCGTTGGCCAAATTGAAATCCTTATTGATTTGCTCGATTAGTTTCAAGTACAAGGCTTCCTTTTCGGCTTCTTCGAGCAATAAGTCGGTATTTACTGGAGCAATGAAATTCATTTTTGAGTTAGTATTAACGATTTCTTTTTTTACCCTTCGACTGCGCTCTGTGACACTGAAAACTAAACGTTTCTTTTCATTAAATTTTCTCCAAAATTGGTAAGCATTGCTTTTTTGTCTAAGGAAACATTCATTTTTTCGAGAGTTTCAAAAGCTTTTAACGTAAAGTCCTGTATGGCTTTTTGGGTGGCTTGCGCCGCTCCGGAGGAATGGAAAATTTGTTTTACGGAATTGATTTTATCTAAATTGTCTTCTGGATGAATGGAGAACAAATGCACTAACTCTTCTTTTTCGTTTGGCGAAGCAAATTCCATTGCTTTTAGGTATAAATAGGTTTTTTTGTTTTCGATAATGTCTCCGCCCACCTGCTTTCCGAAGGTTTCCGGGTTGCCAAAAGCATCGAGATAATCGTCTTGCAACTGGAACGCCAGGCCCAAATTCAATCCGAAATCGTAAATCAAATCGGCATTTTCCTGTGAAGTCTCGGCAATAATAGCACCCATTTTCATAGCTGCCGCAACCAGAACAGCAGTTTTGCATTCAATCATTTTAAGGTATTCCGGAATGGTGACGTCATTTCGAGATTCAAAATCAACATCCCATTGCTGCCCTTCGCACACTTCGAGAGCGGTTTTGCTGAATAACTTGGCCAAAGCCCGGAAAATCGTAGGTTCGTATTCCTCAAAATATTGATAGGCCAAAATCAGCATCGCATCGCCAGAAAGGATTCCGGTATTGATATTCCATTTTTCATGAACGGTTACATTTCCTCTTCGCAAAGGAGCATCATCCATAATATCATCGTGTACGAGTGAAAAATTATGAAATACCTCAACTGCCAAGGCCGCTGGTAAAGCTTTTGCGTAATCCGTATCGAAAACTTCGGCGCTCATCAAAGTCAAAATGGGCCGCATTCTCTTTCCGCCAAGCTGCAAAATATAATGTATAGGTTCATACAAATTTTTTGGCTCTTTATTTTTGGATTGCGATTGCAAATAGTCTGAAATAAATTCCTGATACTGTTGAATGGAGTGCATCTTTATCTTTTGGTTATCCGTTTAGAAAGTCTATCCGTTTAGCGAAATAGCCATTACTTGATTTCAAACACAAAAATAGATTTTTTATTCAGTACACCTACATTTCTAATCCCATAAACTTTTTAAACTTTTTAAAAATACTTTGGAAACTATTTTGGTATCTAAAGTTTCCATTCTATATTTGCAAACGAAATTTCAAATTTCAAACGCATAAAATGAAAGAGAAAATCATATCAAAAGCCACCGAACTATTCCTAAAACTAGGATTTAAGAGCGTGACTATGGATGATATTGCCTGCGAAATGTGTATTTCTAAAAAAACGATATACAAATACTTTTGCAACAAAGAGCTTCTTATTAAAGAAGGGACCATAATTTTTCATGAAAAAATTCATCAGGGTATTAGCGCCATTATTGCCGAAAACCACAATGCCATTGCCGAAAATTTCGAAATCCGAAAAATGTTCAAAGAGATGTTTCAATCGTCAGATACCTCTCCTATCTACCAATTAAAAAAGCATTATCCTGAAATACACGAAAGCGTACTATCGAGGGAAATCGCAGAATGCAACACCGTTTTTAAACTCAATATCGAGAAAGGGATTGAACAAGGCTTGTATCGTAAAAATATAAATGTAGAAAACTGTATAAAATTTTACTATACTCTTATTTTTAGCATTAATGAGACCACAAAATTAGAAAATGAAGTGTTCAAGCTAGAAATACAAGCGCTAGAATACCATACTAGAGCCATGGCAACACCGGAAGGTATAATCGAACTCGAAAAACAATTAGAAAACCATACCATATAATGAAAAAACTATTTTTAATCCCTTTATTCTTTTTTGCTCTCATTGCAAAATCACAAGAACACACCCAAAACTATTCGTTTAGCTTGGAACAAGCGATTTCGCATTCGCTCGCCCATAATTATTCGGCAATAAACGCTGGGCAAGATATTGCTTCTGCCAGACAGAAAAAATGGGAAACCACTGCTGCGGGTTTGCCTCAAATCAACGCCGGTATGGAATACGGAAACAATTTTTCCTACACGCAACAAGGGGTAACCGGGGGAGGCGCATTTGGCGGGAATCCAGGGGAAGTAACAACCATCGCTTTTGGAACCAAGCATTACATGAATGGTAGAGTGACTTTGAGTCAGCTGCTGTTTGACGGCTCCTACATTGTAGCCTTACAGGCCTCGAAAACCTATTTGAAATTCTATGAAAATGCCAAACAAAAAACCGATGCTGAAATCAAGGAAATGGTCATCAATTCCTATGGAAATGTTTTGTTAGCCGCTGAAAGCATCTCCATTCTAGAAAAAAACAAAGCGATTTTAGAAAAAACATTCTCGGACACCAAGGAAACATTCAAAAACGGACTGATTGAAGAAGAAAACGTAGAGCAGCTTCAAATTACCTTGTCAACCATAAACAGTACTTTAAACAACACCAAGAGATTGTTGGTTATTGCCAATAATATGCTCAAAATCATATTAGGCATTGACATTAATGATGACCTGAAACTAACGGATCAATTGGACAATTTGACGGTTACCAATTTAGATTTAGCTATTTCGCAAAAAGATTTCAATGTATCCAACAATATCGATTACCAAATGGGTTTGAATTTTCAAGAGCAAAGACAATTGGAATACAAATTACAAAAAAGCAAAGCACTACCGTCATTGGGGGCCAATGTGAATTTTGGATACAATGCTTTTGCTAACCA
>CANHNG010000236.1 GCA_947461915.1 Flavobacteriaceae bacterium | reverse complement strand
TCTTTGTCGTTTTCGCCAAAAGACGATAATTTCAAGCCAATTTCATAGAAATCATCCAAAGTTTGGTGAATAAAAACGCTGTCAATCGAAGCGTTGTTTTTTTGTTCCGCTTCTGGAACAATGAAATAAGTATTGAAATCATTGTCAATGCTTTTCAGTTGTTTGGGTTCTATGCCAACGGCGTCAGTAATCACAACAATATCCTTGTTGAAAACTGATTTTCGGGATTTTATTTTCGCCATGGCACTTTCCAATTGAAAGGGCAAAGCACTATATTTTAGATTTTGTAATTCTGCCCGAATGGATTTGATGTCGGTATTCCAAAACGTTTGGGAATTGGTAATCAAGGAAAACGTTTGACTTTCGGGCGTGTTTTCTAGCAATTCCTGTATGGCTCTTTTCAGAAGTTCCCCCTTTTGACCTTTGGCTTGCATCGAAAAGGAATTGTCCAAGACAATATACATTTCGTTAGTATTGTTTTTGGTGTCCTTCGCCTTAAAAAAAGGCTGTGCAAAAGCAATAATTGTGCAAGATAACAATAGTAAGCGCGTGGCTAAAAGCAACCATTTTTTGATTCTAGAGCTCTTTCGGGTTTGTATGGAAAGTTCCTTCAAGAAACGCACATTCGTGAAATATTCTTTTTTGAAACGGCGCAATTGGAACAAATGAACCAGAATTGGTATGACCAGCAAAAAGAGAAAATAGAGAATTTCCGGGTGTTTGAATTGCATTATTGGTATTGATTTCGTCAAAAATACAAATTTGTGGATAATTGTAAGTTGATATTGCTGTATTTTTGTTTGCTGATGATTGAATTGGATAACAAATCCTAAAAAAATATTTATTTACAATTTTTGATACTATTAAACCATGAAAAAAATATACATCATTCTTATTTCAATTTTTGCTTTCAGCCTTGTGCAAGCTCAACAAAATATGTTCAATTTGGTTGTGGGAACTTACACTACCCCTTGTGAGAGCAAAGGAATTTATGTTTATGATTTTGACTCGAATACGGGGGATGTCACTCTAAAAATCACGTCTGAAAAAGTCTTAAATCCTAGTTATTTAACACTTTCAAACGACAATAAAAAGGTGTACGCTGTAAATCAAAATGATGAGTCAAGTACTGTTAGTTCGTTTGCATTTGATTCATTAAGTGGACAATTAATTTTGCGGAACCAACAGGATTCAAAAGGCGCAAGACCCTGTTATATTATTAATGACGATAAAAATGTTTTAACAGCCAATTATGCTAGTGGCAGCATTTCAGTTTTTGGTAAAAATGTTGATGGAAGTATCACTGAAGCCAAGCAAGTGGTTCAACATTTTGGAAAAGGGGTCAATCCCAAAAGACAACTGAGCCCCCATGTACACATGCTTTGTTTTTCTCCAGATAAGAAATATGTTTTAGCCAGTGATCTAGGGACGGATGGGATTTATGTGTATCAATATAATCCAAGTTCTAACAACGAGACCCTAGTGCTTAAAGATAGTATTGCCGTCAAACCCGGAAGCGGACCAAGGCATTTTACCTTTAGTAAAGACGGAAAGTACGTCTATTTATTGCAGGAATTAGACGGAGGTTTGACCTCTTTTAGTTATACCAACGGAAAGCTGAAAAAAGTGTTTGAAACGTCAATTTTGGCAAAAGATTTCAAAGGCGATATTGCTTCAGCTGACATTCATATTTCACCTGATGGAAAGTTTTTGTATGCTACCAATCGAGGAACGGCTAATGATATTTCTATATTTAAGTTATTGAAAAAAGGAAGATTAGAGTTAATGGGGCATACTAGTACTTTAGGAAAAGGTCCTCGAAATTTTGCGATAGACCCAACAGGAAATTATCTTTTGGTGGGGCATCAACATTCAAATGAGGTGGTGATTTTCAAGAGGGATAAATCTACGGGAAGTCTTACTGATACAGGAAAAAGAATTCCTTTGTGTTCACCAGTTTGTTTGGTTTTTTCAAAGTTTTAACTTCAAGTATTCATGTTCGGTTTTTAGCAATCTATAAAACGGAATACTAAACACTATTTCTTGTTCTTGCGTTTTTTGGCTTGAGTTTTAAGCATATTTCTATTGACAGAACCGTGTGTTTTTTTCTTGGTTACACCTGGTCCGCCTAAATTGACTTTTTTATTCTTTTTGCTTTTCTCTTGAAATGCGCCATCACCCTCTAATTTTTGTTTTTTCATCAAAAACTTAATCGGCTGTCTGTCCTTTTCAGGTTCGATTAGTTTCAAGGATATTTCAACGGCTTCCGGAAACGTTTCGATAGGCAATTCCATATCCATTAATATTTCAATGCCCACTTTTGATTCTTCTTCACGAGGCGCAATCATGCTGATGGCTGTTCCTATTGCATCTGCACGACCCGTTCTACCAATACGGTGCATGTATAACTCAGGAAGTTCGGGCATTTCGAAATTAATGACGTGCGTGATATTGGAAATATCCAAACCTCTAGCCATAATATCGGTGGTGATCAAACCTCGAAGATTTCCTTCCTGAAATTCAGCCATCGTACTCAAACGATAATTTTGGGATTTATTAGAATGGATTACACCAAATTGTCCCTCGAAATCTTCCTCGATACGTTCGTGAACCATATCTGAAATTTTCTTGTTATTCACAAAAACCAAAACTCGACTCATGGCTGAATTGGTCTGTAACAAGTGTTTTAGTAAATTGATTTTGGTATTGAAATTGGGTACGTTATACGCAATTTGGGTTATGTTTTCTAAAGGTGTTCCAGATGCCGAAAGTGTAACTTCTTCCGGATAATCAAAATAATCGTTCAAAATAGCATCCACTTCATCCGTCATAGTCGCGGAAAATAATATATTTTGACGTTTTTTTGGCATCATGGCCAAAATAGCGGTCAATTGGGTGCGAAAACCCAAATTGAGCATTTCGTCAAACTCATCGATGACCAATTTTTGCATTTCTTCAAAACGAATCACATTGTCCAATGTTAAGTCCATGATTCGTCCAGGTGTTCCCACTAGGATGTCACAACCTTGATAAACAGTTGTTTTTTGGGTATTGATGTTCACACCACCAAAAATACCAATGGTACGAACAGACATGTATTTGGTCATTTTTTCGACTTCTTCAACCACCTGCACCACTAATTCTCTGGTTGGAACCAAAATAACTATTTTGGGAGTATGACCAGGAGTAAATTTGTATAATTTTAATAAAGGCAATAAATAAGCAAATGTTTTACCCGTTCCTGTTTGTGCAATTCCCATCATATCACGCCCGGACATTATCACCGAAAAGGTTCTTTCCTGGATGGGAGTGGGGGTTAGGAATCCCAAATCATCGATTGCTTTTTGTACTGATTTGGGAAGGTTGAATTGTTCGAAGGTGGTCATAAAACGTAAATTTCTGCAAATGTACGTTATTCCAATTTAAGATAGTAGGGATTTGTATTTTGTCTTAGCTGGGTAGATTCAACAACTAAATGCAAGTTTATTATCGCAAATATATTTAGAAAAAAAATAAATTTTATGTTGAAACCATATAAACTATATACTTGGCTTAGTTGGCTATAATTATTTCACTTTTCCCTTTTATTATTCCTTCAAGATTTTCATTATTGATTACCTTTTCATATTTAGGCTTTACAATTTCGTTTCCTTCATTATCTATAAATCCTAATAGTCCATTTATTTCAACTAAAGCCCAATTTTCATGATATTCTCCAAAAGCACCTATTTTTTCATACCTAGGCTTTATAATCTCTTTTCCTTCTTGGTTTATAAAACCCAAAAGTCCGCCCATTTCAACTAAAGCCCAACTTTCTTGATAGTCTCCAAATGGGGCTATTTTTTTGTACTGAGGTACTATAATCTCTTTTCCCGCTTGGTCTATGAATCCCAATAAACCGCCTATTTCAACTAAAGCCCAATTTTCATTATAGTCTCCAAATTGTGCTATCTTTTCATACTTAAGCTTTACGATTTCTTTACCTTCTTGGTTTAT
>CANHNG010000235.1 GCA_947461915.1 Flavobacteriaceae bacterium | reverse complement strand
TCTGAATGAAAACCAGCAGTTAGCAAACAGTTTGGTTTCGGTATTAAAATCCATTCCTGACCCAACAGGAATCAGTCAAGGTTCGGCTGGGGCGGTTTTCCTCTTGTCGAAAATTTCAGGGGATGATAAATGCAAATACGCCATTTTTTTAAATGAAATCGTCGCTACTGAATACAAAGAAAGTGGAAATGCAAAGAAAGCTTGTTTTGTCCAGCAAGAAGCAATCAGTAAAGATGCTAAAAGGCTTTCGCTAGATAAATCGACTTGTTTGCTGTCCAATTCGAGTGGTATGTGGTTCGGTTTTGAAAGCAAAAATTGGATAATGAGCCAAAAAATAATTCTGGAAGTGTTGCCTTGGGTCAATAACAGATTGAGTAGAGGATGGACTTTGGAAAATCGAAAATTGATTATCAATCTATGTAAAGCGGATGATTTGGCCAAAAAAATCCCTAATTCGGATGAGTTTTGTGTCTGTGTGCTTGACAAGGTTCAAAAGGAGTACAGGTTTCAGGAATTCCAAAAACTACTTTCCATCGAAAAATCAAAAGTATTCAAGGATTTTGGAAAGGCTTGTTTTAATGAAACGGGAGTTTCTAATGTAATTTATTCGGATTTACGCAACAATGCTTCGGATTTGGCTGAACAGGGAAAATATGGCGCCGCTATTTCAAAACTGCAAAGCATTGTAGTTGATGGAAAGGCCGCTGTTTTAGATTACAATGCGCTAGGATATGCTTATATTACAACAAAACAGTACGGAAAAGCGATTAAATTCCTTAAACTAGGCGAGATGCTTGATAATTCGGAATTGTTGATTCAGTTGAATTTGGCTCACGCGTATTTGTTGAATAAAGACTTCAAATCCGCCAAATACATTTATAAAAAATACCAATCGCAGAATGTGACCGACGGTTTGGGTTGGACTCAAAAAGTGAAGCTAGACTTCGAAACCTTCGAAAAATCAGGATTGCCAAATGCTGATTTCGAAAGGGTTTTGAGATTGTTTGAAGATTAAAAGTTATCTGGCATATAAAACTAAAACCTAAATACTCATTTTGAAAGCAACTTATCACAAATACATTTTACAATTCAAGCGACCTTCCGGAACCTCTCGTGGCGTGATGACCGAGAAAGAATCCTGGTTTATTGTTCTCGAAAAGGAGGGCAAAAAAGGAATAGGCGAGTGTGGCATCTTGAGAGGTTTGAGTATTGACGACAGACCCGATTACGAAGAAAAATTGCGATGGACTTGCGCTAATATTCATCTGGGCGAAAACCAACTTTGGGAAGCTTTAATCGAGTTTCCTTCAATACAATTTGGGGTCGAAATGGCGTTTCAATCTTTGGTAAGCGAAAGTCCTTTTTTATTGTTTCCTTCTGACTTCACTGATGGTAAAAAAAGCATTCCGATAAACGGACTAGTTTGGATGGGTGAGGAGTCGTTTATGAAGCAGCAAATTGAGGAAAAATTAGCCGATGGATTTCGATGCGTCAAACTCAAAATCGGTGCTATAGATTTTGATGCGGAATTGGAATTATTGCGTTTTATTCGGCAACATTTCACTCCGGAGCAAGTAGAGATTCGGGTGGATGCTAACGGCGCATTTGATTCGTATTTAGCTTTAAATAAAATTACACAATTATCTGAATTTGAAATACATAGTATAGAGCAACCTATTCAAAAAAACAATACTGACAGTATGGCAGACTTGTGTAAAACCACTCCGATTCCCATTGCCTTGGACGAAGAGTTAATAGGAGTGTTTTCATTACAGGAAAAAGAAACTTTATTGCAAAAAATTAAGCCGCAATACCTCATTTTAAAGCCGAGTTTTATTGGTGGTTTTCGAGGCACAAAGGAGTGGATTTCACTGGCTGAAAAACACCAAATAGGGTGGTGGATTACATCGGCTTTGGAGTCTAATATTGGGTTAAATGCCATCGCGCAATTTACTTTTTTGCAACATAATTTGATGCCTCAAGGATTAGGAACCGGAGCTTTGTATACGAACAATTTTGATTGTCCGCTGGAGGTTTCACAAGGACAATTGTGGTATAAAAAGGATGCGGATTGGGATTGTAATTTTGACCCGAAAAATTGGAATTAGTTTTTATTCTTTGAGTCGCCGTTACTCAGTAGCATTGATAATGTTTTTAAACCCTCAGTTCTATCGGCAACTAGTTTGATAATGCTAATAAACGGAATGAATACTATCATTCCTGCGGCTCCCCATATTATGCCGCCGGCAATTATCATGACAATGATAACGAGTGTATTTATTTTCAAACGGCCCCCCACGGCAAAAGGGAATATGATGTAGGCCTCCATAATCTGGACAATGCTAAAAACTAAAATCACACCCAGTGGATACCAGATGGAATTGAAGGTAATCCACGATACAGTGATTGGTATAAGTGAGGAGATGATTATTCCTACATAGGGGATAAATGTGAGGATGGAGGCGATAAAGCCAAAGAGAAAAGGGTGAGGGATACCAATGATAGTGAGTCCAATGCTGTTTAAAATCCCAACAATCAAATACACTAAAAACATTCCCTTGATGAAATTATAATAGGCATGAATGGTTTCGACAAGGATTTCGTGGATAGTTTCTTTTTTATGCGAGGAAAAAATAGCAAAGAGTACATGCACCAATGCCCTTCGATGATAGAGTATGAGCACGGAATAAACAGGGATTATTAAAAGATAGAAAATAGACTCCGAAAGGGAATATAGGGTGATTTTGATCAATGAAAAAGCCTGGGTTCCTGAATTGCTGATTGAATTTTTGAGGAATGCCATTTGTTTTTCCGTACTGATGTTAAATCGCTCAGTAAGAAAACCACTTAACTGGTTTGCTGTTTCCAATAGTTTTAACTTTAGGGTTTGCCATTCATTGGAAAACTCCATCACTTGATTGATAAGAAGAAAAATCAGTAATCCAAAAAAAACGAAAAGGCAAAAAATGGCAATGGTGATGGCCACCGACTTGTTCGTTCCTTTATGCTCCATCCATTTGCATATTGGATACAGCAAAAAGCTAATAAGCATAGCAAAACTTAATGGAATAAAAAGTGTTTTACCAAGGTAAAGCAACACGGAAACTAGGAGGACGTATAGAAGAATCTCTAATGAAGAATATTTTTTGTTAGGAAAAGATGCCGGTGTTTTCAGAATATTTGCCATGATAAATCGGAATTTTTTACGGTTATATTTTTTCGATTTTAATTCTTTTCAATCTTTTTTAAAAGCTTAATTTATCAAAAAGGAATTGTTTTTCCCGTACTCCTAAAAATACTTTTCTATCAACTCGGTTAATGTAATAATATTTACAGGTTTTGAAATATAATCGGTGCAACCAGCATTTATAGCATTTTCTCGGTCTGTGGATAGTCCATTTGCAGTTTGTGCTATAATGATTAAATCTTTGTTGAACTTGCGAATTTTCCCTGTAGCCTCATAACCATCCATCTCAGGCATATTAACGTCCATCATTACTAAGTCAATATCCGGATTATTTCGGCAGGTTTCGATTGCATCAAATCCCGTGCTTACTTTTAAGATTTCTTTTGCGAATTTTTTTACGGCAATAGTCATCAATAATTTTGATATTTCATCATCTTCGACAATTAATATTTTAAGTTTTTTGATTGGAGTATGTATTTTATTGATTGGGATGTCAACTTTGATTGTTTTTTGAACATCTTGTTCTTTTATATAGGGAATAGTAAAATAGAAAGTGCTTCCTTTTCCCAATTCGCTTTCAACCCAAATTTCACCACCTAACAATTCAATATACGCTTTAGAAATGGCTAATCCCAATCCAGAACCAGCTGTATTTCGACTCAGGGACTCATTGGCTTGTCTGAACCTATCAAATATAAATTTCTGCTCGTATTTTGAAATGCCCATACCGGAATCTTTTACATAAAACTCTAAGAAGTTTCCTTTTTTGACGTAACCAAATTCTACATAACCTTCATTAGTAAATTTTATGGCGTTTTTTACTAG
>CANHNG010000234.1 GCA_947461915.1 Flavobacteriaceae bacterium | reverse complement strand
ATGGCTATATCCACAACTCCATCAATTAAATATTGAGGAATATCAGAATTTCTTAAGTACAATACTTCTAAAGGATAATTAGTAGCCGATGCCTTAAGTTGGTCATTTCCATTATCGATAGAAATGCCACAGTCTTTTAGAATTTGGATGCTTTCTTCGTTTAAACGACCTGATTTTTGAATGGCAATTTTTAGAATACTCATAGTTTTTGTCTTTGCGAGGAACGACTTGTCCGCCTTGGCGGAAGCAATCTCGTTCTCATTATTTATTAATTTATTTCGCTGCGCTCCATACAATTCGGCTACGCCTCGGGTGTTTTTTACAATATTTGTTTGAATACAACATCGTGGGCAATAAAAAACCCGTTTGATGTACTCAAACGGGTTTTTAAATATGATTTTTACAAACATATCATTAACACATCGCTTGAGAGCAATAATGAAAATGATGGTGATGCAATTGAATTGATAACATAACTTTTTAATTCTATAATCCTTTTTTATGGATGCAAATATAGTAGAAATTTTTATTACAAAGCAATTTTTAATTTAACTTAATGAAAAATAAATTGGTAAAACCACCTATCTCGATTGTTTCTCTTTAAAAACTAACAGAAATAGAGGCTTCAAAACTAAAAGCAACGAAGCTTTATTTAGGCTTCAACAGAATTCAATTCTAAAGAAGGTCCTGCACTAACTAAAAGTTTTCCCTCTTCAGTGTTGGTATATTGCTCAAAGTATTTTATATATCGAGAAGCTAATTCCATGGCTTTACGTGTCCATTCTGTTTTATCAGAATAAGTATCTCTTGGGTCAAGAATTCCATCGCTTACATTGGTTAAAACCGTTGGAATTGTTAAATTCAAATAAGGAATATCCCGAGTTTCCACTTGGTCGATTTCGCTGCTTATGATGGCATCGATAATTGCTCTGGTATTTTTCAGTGAAATTCTTTTTCCTGTTCCATTCCACCCTGTGTTAACCAAATAAGCTTTTGCTCCATATTCTTTCATTTTTCCAATCAATGTTTGTGAATATCTTGTTGGATGTAAAGTCAAGAAAGCTTCCCCAAAAGCGGGTGAAAATGAAGGTTCCGGTTCAGTTACCCCTCTTTCGGTTCCTGCTAATTTAGAAGTATACCCGCAAAGAAAATGATATTGTGCTTGATTTTCATCTAAGATTGAAACTGGAGGCAATACACCGAAAGCATCGGCTGAAAGATAAATTATTTTATTAGCGTGCCCTGCTTTAGAGGGTAATACAATTTTATTAATATGATATATTGGATAAGAAACCCTGGAATTTTCAGTGATGGTATGATCATAGTAATTGATCTCACCATATTCGTCAACAATTACATTTTCCAATAATGCATCTCTTTTGATGGCTCTCCAAATATCCGGTTCGTTGTTTTCACTGAGGTCAATTACTTTGGCATAACAACCTCCTTCATAATTAAAGACTCCATTGTCATCCCATCCATGTTCGTCGTCACCAATTAAATATCTTTTTGGGTCAGCGGATAAGGTGGTTTTTCCAGTCCCTGAAAGACCAAAAAATACTGCCACATCCCCTTTTTCACCAACATTAGCAGAACAATGCATAGATGCCATACCTTTTAAGGGTAAGTAATAATTCATCATAGCAAACATTCCTTTTTTCATTTCGCCGCCATACCAAGTTCCTCCAATTATTTGAACTTTTTCGGTAAGGTTGAACAATACAAAGTTTTCAGAATTTAAATTGTGGGCTTTCCAATCCGGGTTTGTGGCTTTGGAACCATTCATCACAATAAAATCAGGTTCTCCAAAGTTTTCCAGCTCATATATAGAAGGTCTAATGAACATATTGGTCACAAAATGAGCTTGCCAAGCTACTTCCATAACAAAACGAACTTTAAGTCTTGTGTCAGCATTTGTGCCACAAAATGCATCTACCACATATAATTTTGGTGAAGTTGAAAGTTGATTTAAAACCAATGCTTTTAAATCATTCCAAACTTCGATTGTAGTCGGGAAGTTGACTTTTTTATCCCAATAAATAGTGTCTCTAGTGATATCATCCTCAACAATATATCTGTCTTTTGGGGAACGACCTGTAAAAACACCTGTTTTAACGGCTACGGCTCCAGTTTCAGTCAAAGCCCCTTTTTCATAGCCTTTTCTTTTATGTGACACTTCTGCTTGATATAATTCTTCATAAGTAGGATTGTAGGATACTTCATGGTAACCTGTAATTCCCAAATCGTGTAATTCCTGAATGATTTTAATATTTTTCATAATGTATGATTTTATTTTTTTTGCTTTTTTTTCTACTCAAATTTAAGAAATTCAATCCTAAAAAACCTGATAAATATCATCTAATAAATAAATCTAAGCAAACGTTTTCTTTGTTTGCAAAGGGTAACAAGGAATCGTTTATGATAAATGTCATATTAAACAGATATATATTTACTAATTTTGGTAGAGTATAGTATCAAAAATTGAAATTATGTTTGATTGGTTCAACACATTGTTCTCTCCGAATCCTCATCCGGACATTACACAGTCTTTAATTGTTCTATTAATTGCAATCAGTGTTGGTTTTTTTGTTGGAAAAATTCGCATTGGCAGTATTTCACTTGGTGTTGCCGCCGTCATGTTTGTTGGACTTTTTTTAGGGCATTATGGATTCCGAATGGATGAAAGTATTTTGGTTTTTGTTCGTGATTTTGGTTTGATCCTATTTGTTTATGGAATTGGAATTCAAGTGGGTCCCTCCTTTTTTTCCTCCTTTAAAAAAGATGGATTGTTATTTAATCTTCTGGCAGTTGGGACTGTTCTTTTAGGTGGATTGATTACTTATTTTATTCATGTAATCACCAAAATTGATATTGAAAATGCGGTCGGTTTGATGTCTGGTTCGGTTACAAACACTCCAGGATTGGGGGCGGCCAAATCTACCCTTCAGGAAATTCAAAATAAATTTCCCTCAAAAGTATTTAGCGATCCTACGATTGCCTACGCAATTACATATCCTTTGGGGGTTTTTGGAATTATAACAACTATTGTTCTTTCTAAATTAGTATTGAAGATTAATTTTGCGAAAGAATTATTTATATGCAATGACTCGACAGACAAAAGTGAGGTTATAATTCACGAAAAATGTCGAGTTACCAACAGTGCTATTTTTGGCAAAAGTATTTATGAAATATTTAAAGAGTTCGACATTCATAATATTATTATTTCCCGTCTAAAAAATAGTGGATCCCAAGTAGTTTATTCCCCATCATTAGACACCAAAATTCATGAAAAAGATGTAATTATGGTCGTGGGCGCTCCTAAAAATGTGGAGCAATTTATAAAACGCATCGGAAAAGTTTCAACCGATTTATTCATAGAATCCGAACATGATGTAATTACAAAAAACATATTTGTAACCAAGAAGTCTTCTACTCATAAAACTCTTGCAGAATTGGATTTATACAATAAATTCAATCTCAAAGTGACCCGTGTTTTTCGTTCAGGGATGGAATTATTGGCACAACCCAACCTCAGATTAAATTACGGTGATAAATTAAAAATTGTGGGCAACAAAGAAGCCATTTCAGAGGTTGAAAAGATCATAGGCAATTCAGAAAAGAGACTGTTAGAACCCGATTTTCTTTCTTTGTTTGGCGGACTGATAATAGGTATTATTATAGGGTCAATCCCTATTTTTATTCCTTCATTGCCGGTGCCATTGAAACTGGGATTCGCTGCGGGACCTCTATTGACAGCACTAGTTATAAGCCGATATGGCGGTATTGGAGTTATCCATTCTTACATCAACAATGGGGCAGTTCACTTTATGAAAGATTTAGGAATTTGCTTGTTCTTTGCCGCTGTGGGAATTCATGCTGGAGAATCATTTTACGAAAATTTTATCAAGTTTGACGGTTGGCTTTGGATTTATTATGGTTGTTATATTACTTTAATTCCGTTGGTAATTTTGGTATTGATAGGACGATTTGTATTTAAACTTAATTTTTTTCAATTAGTTGGGATAATGAGT
>CANHNG010000233.1 GCA_947461915.1 Flavobacteriaceae bacterium | reverse complement strand
TTAAGGACAAACTTAGCACTAGAGCCAAGCTCAAATATAATTTCCTTGAAATCGAATTATGGTTACCCACCTTTTTCATATGATATAGTGATTATCTACTAAAATTGGGATCGTTTTTTATATAAAATACTCTTAAAAAACCTATCCTTTATTTTAAAACTCGCACAAAAATACAATTTAAGAACTATTCTCAAAACCTTAAAATAGTCTTAAATATAATTTATATTTATTCTAAATAGTGTCGAAAATTTAGTATTCACTTTTAAATACTATTTTTGCCTAAAAACTAACACATTATGAGAATACTAGCTGTTTTGAAAATTATTTCTGTCTTAATTATGGTTTATTTTTCGACTTCAAAAGTAAATGCCCAAGAGCAAAATGGCACTTTAAATCAAGACCCGAAATTTGAGCAACTATTGAGCGAAAAAAGAAAAATAAACACCTCATTGATCCTAAATGATGTGTACAAAATTCAAATATTTAATGGGAGTAGCGAAAACGCCAAAAAAACATTGAGCGAGTTTAAAAAAGAATTCGCAGCTATTGACGGCACAATTATTTTTAATACTCCTAATTACAAAGTATGGGTTGGAAACTTTAGAACCAGAATGGAAGCGGAACGAAATCTTGTTGAGTTAAAAAAGAGGTATCCGAATGCGTTTTTAATCAAGCCAAATAAATAAAATAATGAAGAACTATTCCCTTCATCGACAAAGATTGCGTTTGAACGAAAAAAAATAGATTTCTTTTTTTTTAATTCTAATATCCAATACATTTGCGAAGAGTAATGCGATTCACCATACAAACTGTGATTTGGAATTGCCAAGATAAAAACTATTAATTCTATTCAAATGTCAACTACAAAATCTCCACTCTTACGTATCATTCGCAAGGCCTTTGCCTTGTCCGAAATCAGCCGTGAACCAAATGCTCCCGAAATTAATGAATTGGCCAGACAGGTAAACCAGGCACGTGCTGAATTCAGCCGCCGACGTTTTATTGGTGATGTCTCTAAAGCTGCTATGTTCGCCGGATTGGCAAGCATGTTGCCGGGTTGCACCAACGATGATTTCATGGTACCCGAGGAAGATCTTTCAAAAGCAAGAATCGGAGCACAGCCGGGTATCGCAATTATCGGCGCAGGTCTGGCAGGTCTCAACTGCGCTTATAAGCTTAAAAAGAAAGGAATTACATCAACAATATACGAAGGTTCAGATCGTACCGGTGGTCGTGTGTTGACAAGACAAAACTTTATCGCAGCGGGAACCTACACCGAATTGGGTGGAGAATTCATCGATACAAGTCATAAGAAAATGCGTCAACTGGCAAGTGAATTTAGTCTTACACTCCTGGATACCAATAATGCTTCGGAGGCAAGTTTCCTGAATGATACTTTCTTTATTGATGGGCAACATTACACTGAGACACAAGTTATTGAAGCTTTCAATCCATATGCTTCGATTATCGCCGGAGATGTGCAGTCGTTGCCAACCAACTTTAGTTTCGAAAATTATACTTCCGCTGTGCAACAATTCGATTCCATCAGCATCCAACAGTATTTTGATAACATCGGTTTGGCTCAATCCTCATTCCTTCGCAAAGGTTTAGAACAGGCGTATCTGACCGAATATGGTCGCGAGATTAACGACCAAACCGCTATAAACTTCCTTTTCTTGTTTACCATAAATCCTGGGAATACCAACTACGATATCTTTGGTTTGAGTGATGAACGATTTAAAGTGCAGGGCGGTAACCAGCAGATTTCCGATGCTTTGGCAAATAACCTGCAGGGACAAATTCAATTAAATCGTATGCTCACTAAAATTTCATTGAACTCAAGTGGCAAATACGTGTTGCAATTTCAAACAGGTTCTAATGTAATAGCCGATATCTGTGTGATTACGATTCCATTTACGCTGCTGCGCCAGGTAAACCTCAGCGGGTTAAATTTACCATCTTGGAAAACAAATGCAATACAAAACCTAGGGTACGGTTCGAATGCGAAGTTACTTATGGGCTTTAGAGGAAAAAAATGGCGTGACTATGGTCATAGTGGTGGTATTTTCTCTAATGGTACCGCCCTACCTTCGTCACAGTTTATCCAAACCGGTTGGGATAATACACGCCTGCAATCGGGACCAAATGGCGGCTATACCGTTTTTCAGGGAGGAAATCAGGGTTCCAATTTGAGTTTATCACAAGTACCTACTATGCTGAACCACCTTAACGCCATGTGGCCAGGCACAGCAGCACAATACAACAACAGTGCAAAGCTTGTACATTGGCCTTCGCATGTATGGACTTTAGGAAGTTATGCCTGCTGGCGCGTGGGACAGGTGACTACCATTATGGGAGCTGAAGGTAAGAAAGTAGACAATCTGTATTTTGCCGGAGAACACACCAGTCTATTCTTCCAAGGATATATGGAGGGAGCTGCCGAGACAGGCGATAGCGTTGCTATGCAGATTTTACTGACCGTTTAAAGAAATGCGTTTTAACAAATTTTGGTTGACAAAAAAATCCCAACGAATCGGGATTTTTTTATTTTAAATATACAGAAATTTTATTTCAATTTCTTTTTGATTGCCACTTCGTGGAAAGCTTCGATAACGTCTCTTTCTTCAATGTCGTTGTATCCTTTTATTTGAATACCACAATCATATCCTTTAGCTACTTCTTTAACGTCGTCTTTGAAACGTTTCAAAGCAATAAGTTCACCCGTATGAACAACCACACCTTCACGTATGATTCTAATTTTAGCATTTCTGGCGATTTTTCCATCCATAACCATAGAACCTGCAATTGAACCCACTTTAGATATTTTGAATATCTCCCTGATTTCGGCAGTTCCTAGAACTTCTTCTTTCATTTCTGGGGCAAGCATGCCTTCCATCGCATCTTTCAAGTCGTCGATAGCGGCGTAAATGATAGAATAGTAACGGATGTCTATTTCTTCTTTGTCGGCTAATTGTCTTGCATTTCCTGCAGGACGAACATTAAATCCGATGATAATGGCATCTGAAGCAGAAGCCAACATTACGTCAGTTTCAGTAATGGCCCCAACACCTTTATGTAAAATATTGATTTGAATTTCTTCAGTAGATAATTTAGAGAATGAGTCAGACAAGGCTTCAACAGAACCATCCACATCCCCTTTAAGAATGATATTCAATTCTTTAAATTGACCCAATGCAATTCTACGTCCAATTTCATCCAAGGTAATATGACGTTGTGTACGAACGGATTGTTCGCGCATTAATTGAGACCGTTTTGAGGCAATTTGTTTGGCTTCTTTTTCGTCTTCAAAAACGTTAAACTTGTCCCCTGCTGTTGCTGCTCCATCCAATCCCAATACTGATACTGGAGTTGAAGGCCCAGCCTCTTTAACAATGTTCCCCCGTTCATCATGCATGGCTTTAATCTTTCCGTGGTGTTTTCCAGCCAGCATATAATCACCAACTTTCAAAGTTCCGTGTTGAACTAGGATTGTTGACACGTATCCTTTTCCTTTATCCAAAAATGCTTCCACAACTGTTCCTTGTGCCGCTTTGTTTGGATTGGATTTCAAGTCTAGAATTTCTGCTTCCAACAATACTTTTTCCAACAATTCTTTTACACCAGTTCCCACTTTTGCTGAAATATCGTGCGATTGAATTTTTCCGCCCCAATCCTCAACAAGCAAATTCATACCAGCTAGTTTTTCTTTTATCTTCTCTACATTAGAGTTGGGTTTATCAATTTTATTGATGGCAAAAATAATTGGAACGCCAGCTGCTTGAGCATGAGATATGGCTTCTTTGGTTTGTGGCATGATGTCATCATCCGCAGCAATTACAATAATAGCAATATCCGTAACTTGAGCTCCACGAGCACGCATGGCAGTAAACGCTTCGTGTCCTGGCGTATCAAGGAATGCAATTTTTTGTCCGTTGTCTAATTCCACTCCGTAAGCCCCAATATGTTGTGTTATTCCTCCTGATTCACCTGCAATAACATTTTCTTTACGAATATAATCTAGTAAAGATGTTTTACCAT
>CANHNG010000232.1 GCA_947461915.1 Flavobacteriaceae bacterium | reverse complement strand
ATTCCATAGTTAGCAAGTGAAACTGCTACATTAGATTCTCCTCCTCCATATACAACATCAAAATTGTCTGCTTGTGAAAACCTTAAAAATCCTTGTGGTGCTAATCTTAACATGATCTCACCGAATGTTACTACTCTTTTTCCCATTTTTTTAATTGTTTATTAGTTTTTATATAATTTGTAAAATATTTAATCTTTATCTAGAAACCCTGCCACCGCCTGAACCACTCATAAGGGCTTTTATTTCATTAACCGTAGCCAAATTGATATCCCCAGAAATGGAATGTTTCAAACAAGTTGCTGCAACCGCGAATTCCAGAGCTGTTTGATGATCTTCTGGCCACGTGATCAATCCATATAGTATTCCAGCCATAAAAGCGTCACCGGCACCAATTCTGTCTATAATGTGTGACACATTATATTGTTGGGAATGCAATAACTCCTTACCATTCCAAATGGAAGCGCTCAATCCGTTAGAAGAGGCATTGGCATGCATCCTATGGGTAGTAGCGATATTTTTTAGTTTCGGAAATGCTTTCATCCAATTGGCAAAAACCACTTCCTCGGTATCATTATGATTCACTTTAATTCCCAAAACCTTTTCAGAATCATCAATACCTCCCAATAATAAATCACAGTATTGTACTAAACTCGGCATGACTTCGTTGGCATTTTTCCCATATTTCCAGAGCGTAGGCCTGTAATTCAAATCAGCCGAAATAGTCAATCCCATGTTAGAAGCCTTCAATAATGCTTCTTTGCACAATTCAGCCAAATCCAATGAAAGCGAAGGCGTAATTCCCGACCAATGAAACCAATCCGCATCCTTGAAAATAGTCTTCCAATCAATCATTCCTTTTTTCAATAAAGAAAAAGAAGAATCTTCTCTGTCATACACCACTTTCCCGGGTCTCTCGGAAGCGCCTTGTTCGAAATAATAAATTCCAAGCCTTTTGCCTTGAATGGTTGCAATTGGATCAACACCAAAAGAACGCAACATGCTCAAGGACGATTCGCCCAATTCATTTGAAGGCACAGCCGTTATGAATTTAACAGGAAGTCCAAATTTAGAAAGTGATGCAGCAACATTTGCTTCTGCACAGCCATAATACAAATCAAAAGACGTAGCCTGAGTCAATCGTAAATGACTTGGCGGCGATAGCCTCAGCAGTATTTCTCCAAATGTCACGATCCGTTTAGACATATCAACCATTCTATTTTCGTGTCCGCACACGTGGAATGCAAATATAAAAAAAAACTTAACCCAAACTATGGAAATTAAAAAAAATTGAAAAATAGTGATTGATTTAAAAAAAAATATAAATTTACATCCTATTTAAAAAAACCGAGATATCATAACAATAAAAAAAATAGCCGAAATAGCCAATGTGTCTGTTGGCACTGTTGATAGAATAATTCATAATCGCGGTCAAGTAACGGAAGAGAACATTGAAAAAGTAAACGCCATAATTAAAGAATATGGCTTTAAAAAAAATATTTTCGCTAGTAATTTAGCTTTCAACAAAAAATTTAAATTTGCCGTATTTCTTCCTCAGAATCAAGGCCTAGAATATTGGCAAGCCCCTCTTGATGGCATAGCAAAAGCCGCTGAAGAATTTAGCCGATTTGGCGTGACCATAGATTACTTTTTTTACGAGTACGACAACGTTTCATTCCGGAAAATGGCTAATAAGGTTTTAAAACTTGATTATGACGGATTGTTGTTTGCCCCTATATTTTATGAGGAATCTGTTGCATTTTTATCCGAATACAAGAAAAAAAATATCCCAATTGTAATGATTGATTCCAATCTTCAGGAAATTGAAGAGGTGGCCTACATTGGACAAGATTCGTATCAAAGTGGCTACTTGGCTGGAAAACTAATAAGCTATGGGGTTAAATCCGAAAGCAACATCTTGATAGTAAAAATCACACGCGATATAGAAAGCACTTCAAAAACCACCGTTTATCTACAAAGAATACAAGGTTTTTATGCTTATTTTAAAGAGAATGCTTTTCTGCCAAAATTCAACTTTACAGAAGTCAATGTAAAAGACGCTGCAAAAAATCAACTAACCACCAAAATGTTTTTAGGGATTGATGCAGTCTTTGTGCCAAATTCAAGGGTTCACATCGTGGCTAAATTCATCAAAGAAAACAACCTGCTTGGTATTCGAGTAGTGGGTTATGATTTATTAAAACAAAATTTAGATTATCTGAATGATGGCGTCATTGATTTTTTGATTCACCAAAAACCAGAGGAGCAAGGCTACATGGGAATCAGTCATCTGTATAAAAAACTAGTTCTCAAAGAAGACGTAAAAAATATGATTTATATGCCTTTAGAGATTTTAGTGAAGGAAAATTACAGTTACAGCCAGCAAATCAAGTTGTAATACTGGCATAAAAAGTCGGTGACAATTGAATTATTTATATCACAACCAGCCCTAACAATCAAAATTTCCGTACAGAATGGCTTCGGAAATATAGAACTACCTTCAAATCCATTTTTTCCCATAAGTGGATTTAGTGGAGCAATCAAAGGCCCATCGAAAAAATTAGCCCTATCTTCGCGCCAAATAAAGAAGTACTCCATATAAATTGTGTTTACTTCATAAACACTATTTATGTCATTTAACTCATTAGGCTTATCTGATGCTTTATTAAAAGCCATCAGCAAAAAAGGATATTCAACCCCTTCTCCAATACAAAAAAAAGCAATTCCTCCCATCTTGGAAGGGAAAGATGTATTGGCATCCGCCCAAACAGGAACCGGAAAAACAGCGGGTTTCACGCTACCCATTTTACAAATATTATCACAAGGAAAATACTTAAGCCACAGACCCATTCGTGCCTTGATATTGACACCAACAAGAGAATTGGCTGCTCAAATATTAGCCAATATAAAAGAATACAGTGAATTCGTTGATTTGCGCTCTACCGTAATTTTTGGTGGCGTAAACCAAAACCCACAAGTGGCTCAATTGCGACAAGGCATTGATATATTGGTGGCAACTCCAGGTCGATTAATCGATTTGCAAAACCAAGGTTTAGTATCGCTTTCTAAAGTGGAAATCTTAGTTTTGGACGAAGCTGACCGTATGCTGGATATGGGATTTTTACGCGATATTGAACGCATCATGAAAGTATTGCCTCCAAAAAGGCAAAACCTGATGTTCTCTGCAACCTTTTCAAAAGACATCAAGAACTTGGCAATGGGTATTTTACACCATCCCGTTCAGGTGGAAGCCACACCCGAAAACACAACAGTGGATTCGATTATCCAAAAAGTATATCCTTGTGCCAAAGAGAAAAAAACAGAACTGATTATCAAACTGATTACGGAAGGCAATTGGAAACAGATTTTGGTTTTCACCCGTACCAAACAAGGTGCCAACAAGTTGACCGAAAGTATGATTGCTGCAGGCATTAAAGCCGCTGCCATTCACGGGAATAAAGGTCAAGGCGCAAGAACCAAAGCCTTAGCCGGTTTTAAAGACGGAAGCCTAACCGCTTTGGTCGCCACGGATATTGCCGCTCGAGGTTTGGATATCCCATTGTTACCGCACGTTATTAATTTTGAATTGCCCAATATTCCCGAAGATTACGTGCACCGAATTGGTCGAACCGGAAGAGCCGGAGCCAGTGGAGAAGCCATTTCGTTGTTTAGTCCAGACGAAACTGTCTTTTTACGGGATATTGAAAAATTGGTGGGTTTGAAATTGCCTAAAGAAAACATAGCCGGTTTTGAGCCCGACCCCAACGCTTCAACGGAACCCATTAAACAAGGACAAGGCAGGCAGCAACGTTTTTCAAACCCGGCAAAATCGAATACTGCTAATTCTAATAGAAGTGCCAATAACAGCTTTGGTCCGAGACGCCCACAACAAAATAATGACAGACGTTCTAATAGATAATTTCATCTAAGAACGGGAGTTTTATTGTTTATTTTAGGACGAGACACATTTTAATTGTAACGAGCGTAACGCTAGCAATAGCAAGGGATAATTAAAAAATTTAACTTGATTGTTAAATTATTTTTTTATAT
>CANHNG010000231.1 GCA_947461915.1 Flavobacteriaceae bacterium | reverse complement strand
CCAGCTTGACATTCGACCCAAACAACATCATCATTTTCTTGGATGATTTTCTTACCTTTAAAATCAATGTGAATCACCAATCCTTCAATGTCTTTGGTCAAAAGCATGTTGCTTCCACCACCAAGAATAAATTTTTTCTGGGATTTATTTTCTTCCAAAACAGTTCTTAATTCAGCTAAATTATGTACCGCCACAAACTGCTTTGCTTTGGCTTCGATGCCAAAAGTATTGTAGTTTTTTAAAGAAAAATCGGTTAGTATTTCCATAAAATAAGTAGTTGAAACAATATTATAATTAAGATTTCAAAAGTACGCTAATAATTCATAAAACAGAATTTGGACACATCATTTAGAGTTGTTAATTAATTCGTGGTATTTATCGGAAATTATTTTCATATTGGTATTGTAATCTACATTTTCTTCTACAAATTGTCTGTTTTTTAAAACGGCAGCGTTTCGATGTTCCCTGTTTTCGAAAGACCAAAGTATTTCTTCGGCAAGTATTTCGGAATCATCAATGGGTATCAACTGTCCGTTTTCGCGGTGTTTTATCCAGCTTCGATTTCCCGGAATGTCACTCACTATTGGATAACAACCCGAAGCCAAAGCTTCAAACAAGGAAGCTGAAACTCCTTCGGTTATAGGCATGCTTATGTAAAAATTAGATTGGAGTAACAGTTTCGGCAAGTTTGTATTTGGAATCCGACCCGTAAAATCAATCTTTTTTTCCATTTTTAATTTCGTTGTTAATTCTATTAACGACGGTAGTAGTTTTCCATCGCCCACAATGGTTAATTCGAAATCTATCCCTTTTTGGTTTAAAATACTAAAAGCTTTTAAGATGACCTCGTGGCGGTATTCGGGCAACAACGAACGGGTAACAATAGCTCTTATCTTTTCAGAATCAGTATTGTTTTTATTTTCAAATTGAACCAAATCGATTCCTTTTGGCAAAACCAACACTTTTTTCATATCGACTTTGGCGGCTTTCATTGAAATGGTCATTACGGAGCCCCAAGCGTGAATTAAGTCGGCTTTTTTGAAGGCATACTGCTGAATCATTTTTTTGAATGGTAATAAAATAGATTTTTCAGGCCATAAATCAGTTCGACCTTGTTGTGCAATTGCCACCGGTTTCGCGCCCGCTAGCACCGCGAGAAAACCATAACTTGTGGTTCTTTCAGCAATAACCATATCGGGTTGTTGAAGTTTGACTATTTTCCGAATTTGGAAAATGGCCGTGGCAAATTCTAAAGTTCGTAGTAATCGGCTAAAAAAAGTGGTGCTGGGTGTTGTCAATTCCCAAGTGGTAATTTCAAAATCTCCAAATTGTTTGAGTCCATTCATCCAGGTTATGGCGTCAGCTCTGTACGTTTCTCCCAAAAAAAGTATCTTCCGTTTCTTCATTTTTATCAATTAGTCTTCGGAAGTTAGTGCCCGATTAATAAAATCGTTCAAGGGTTTCAAAACGATTAGTTTTTTGCTCATTTTTTCCACAAAATCTTTTTTTGTCACTTCTTCAATATCAAATTTTTGGGAAGTTTCAAAGCTTTTTAATTTCAGGAATTCAATCGCGGGATGGTCTTTTTCGTAACCTCTTGGCGGGTTTTTTAGAATATTGGATTCATTTCGATCAAAATCACCAAATTCTTTTTTGAAGTTTTTGTTAATGAGAATTTCTTCCAAATCTTCGTGAAAATAAGCAATTTCTTTGCGCACTTTTTTCAAATCATCGGCTTCGGGACAATAGAACCCTCCGGCTATAAAGCTGCCAGACTTCGCGATGTGAACATAGTAGCCAGAACGATTCTTGCCTTTCGCGCCACTTGATAGCCAAACGCCAATATGGTCTTTGTAAGGTGATTTGTCCTTTGAAAACCGAATGTCGCGGTTGATTCTAAAGGTGCAATTTTTCACTTCGAGCATTTCCAATGAAGGGTCGAGTGGTTTCATCGCATCCAGAAGATCAGCAACTAATTGATGATAGTCTTTTTTAAAAACTTCATATCTTTTTTTATTATCCAAAAACCAATCCCGATTGTTGTTGGCTTTTAAATCATCGATGAATTGCACACTGTTTTTTGAAAGCATATTGTTTAATTATTGCAGTTGTTTTTTCAGATTTTCTTCGCTGATATAGCCAGAATGTTTCCATTTCAGTTCCTTGTTTTCATATAACAAAAGCGTGGGAAGTTCGTCGATTTTCATTTCGGATATCAAGGTTTTGTTTTCATCGGCATTCAATCGGATGATGTTCACTTTGTCCGCCAAATCTTTTTGCATTTTTAAAAGATAGGGTGTCATTTTTTTGCATGGTGCACACCATTCAGCATAAAAGTCAATCAATACTTTTTTGTCTGAATTTAATAATTCAGCATATTCTTGGCTGCACATCCCAACGATTTTGAAACTTAGTTTAGAAAGTCCTGCCGCATTCCATTTCATAATTCCGCCTTGCAATTCATAGATGGTTTTAAATCCCAATTCGGCCAATTTCGCAGAAGCTTTTGCACTTCTTCCGCCGCTTTTGCAATAGATAAAAACCGCTTTTGATTTGTCAAATTTCTCCACATTTGTCACAAAATCATCGCCAAGCCAGTTGATATTTGTAGCTTTATCGATATGTTCTGAAGCAAATTCTTCTGGAGTTCTGACGTCTAGTATTTGGGCGTTTGGAGTTGCTTTTATTTTTTCGGCGAAAACTTCAGGAGTCACACTTTCAATTTTTTTAGAGGGTTGTCCGTTGCAAGATAAAATCGTAAACGATAAAATCACAAAGAATAAACGATGTTTCATGATGGTTTATTTTAAAAATTTTAAAATCAATTAAATATACAAATTTTAAAGATTATAAATTGAAAATCTTGTAAGTTTGATGGGTTGATTTTACAATGTTTTCGGTACGTTCGGGATGTGTGTCAGAAATGAATAATTGTCCAAAAGTGTCGCTGTTGACCATTTCGACTATTTTGGCTACCCGACTTTCGTCCAATTTATCGAAGATATCATCAAAAAGTAAAATGGGTTTCGTGCCGCATCGGTTCTTTAAAAACTCAAATTGCGCTAGCTTCAAGGCAATTAGAAACGATTTTTGTTGGCCTTGTGAGCCGAATTTTTTTATGGGATAATGGTTAATTTCAAAGGACAAATCATCCTTGTGAATTCCTACACTGGTATAATGTAATGCTCTGTCTTTGTTGATGTTTTCCTGTAAAAGTGTCAATAAATCATTTTCGGACAAATGGCTTTCGTAGACCAATTGTACCGTTTCCTGCGAACCGGTTATGGCTTGATGATGGGAGTTGAAAATGGGGATAAACTGCTCGATAAATTCTTTTCGCTTTTCGTGTATGTATTTCCCATATGCGTCAAGTTGCTCGTTATATATAGAGAGAGTGTCATTTTCGAAAACGAAATTCAAAGCAAAATATTTCAACAAGGCATTGCGCTGACTCATTACTTTTTGGTATTGAATGAGTTGTCTCAGGTATTGGGAATCCAACTGCGAAATCACGCTGTCCATAAATTTTCTACGGGTTTCACTGCCTTCCACAATCAAATCTCTGTCGGCAGGGGAGATAATAACCAAGGGAATAAAGCCTAAATGTTCGGAGAATTTATCGTAGATTTTTCCGTTGCGTTTCAATATCTTTTTTTGTCCTTTTTTTAGGCTGCAAATGATTTGTTCGTTTCTTTCGTTGATTTCAAATTCGCCATCAATTACAAAAAAATCTTCTCCATGTTTGATATTTTGAACAGCTAGCGGGTTGAAATAACTTTTCCCGTAGGACAAATGGTAGATTGCATCCAGTACATTGGTCTTTCCGATTCCGTTTTTGCCGACGAAACAATTTATTTTGCCCACAAATTCGAAATTTGCTTCGGAAAAGTTCTTATAATTGAATAGCGAAATTTTTTTTAAATACATTGGTAAGGCTAACTGGTATTGAGATTTGGGCTGTTTTCGTGCCATTTTTTTTAAGTGGGTGCAAATTATTGAAAAATATCGATAAAAGAGGTTTTAGATTTGAATAAATATTATATTTTTGT
>CANHNG010000230.1 GCA_947461915.1 Flavobacteriaceae bacterium | reverse complement strand
ATATGGGCAATGACTTTGCCGGTTTCAAAGCCGAATAAAAAAGGAAAATTGTAACAGCAGAAAAGACCAATAAAACACCAAAGAATTTTCGATATTTAGAAAAAAAAGATTGCATAAAAATGATTTTGCCAAAAATACGAAAATGACTTTTGTTTTAAATTAAATTAACACATTGTTATTTCAAAAGAATTAATCTTAATTTTAAAAAAGATGAATATCTTTGGGAGTATAACTATATACTCAAAATAAATGAAAATAATTTTCAATAAACAGTTAGTTTTTGTGATTTCTGCAATTCTTGGACTTTCATCAGCTCAGGCGCAAATTGCTCCCGTGAAAAAAGAACTTGGTATTAATGTGTCGTTTATGGATACAAAAGTAAAACCAAATGATGATTTTTTCCGATTTGTAAACGGGACATGGCTTGACAAAACTGAAATTCCAAGTGACAAAACTTCATGGGGAAGCTTTAGCGAATTACGAAAAAAGACAGATATTGATGCCTTGAACATTTTAAAAGAAGCCGCAACAAATCCAATATACAAATCCAATACAGATCAAGGAAAAGCGGTAAATCTTTTCAAAACCATTATGGATACTATTGGTAGAAATAATAATGGGTTATCTCCGCTAAAACCATATTTGGCTAAAATTAACGCTATAAAAAATATCAAAGATTTACAAGCTTTGTTAATAGAAATGGAACCTATTGGCGGTATCGGATTTTTTGGTGTTGGCGTAGATGCTGACGCAAAAAACAGTAATAGAAATGTAATAACTCTTTGGCCAGGAAGTCTTGGCTTGCCAGACAGAGATTACTATGTTTCGGAGGACAAAGATCCAAAAGAAAAAAGAGAAAAATATGTGCTGCATATGGCTAGAATGTTGCAGTTTTTAGGCGAAAAACCATGGAAAGCTAAAAAAGATGCCGCAACAATTTTGGCTTTAGAAACAGCAATGTCTAAACCAAGATTTGACAGAGTAGAAAGACGCGACCGAAGAAAATCCTATAATCCAATGAAGGTTTCCGATTTGCAGCAACTAACGCCTTCTATTAATTGGAATGTGTATTTGACCAATGTGGGGCTTAAAAATGTAGATTCCTTGATTGTTTCGCAACCTAAATACATGGTCGCTTTAGAGACTATATTTAAGGATAATAAAGTGGAAGCTTGGAAAGCTTATTTGCGATGGACATTATTAAATAGAGCAACAGATAAATTATCAGTAGCAGTAGAAAATGCAAACTGGGAATTTTATGGAAAAACATTAACTGGAGCGATTAAGCAAAGAGCGCGAGACGAAAGAGCTTTGCAAGTAATTAATGGTTCGGTTGGGGAAGCACTGGGAAAATTATATGTGGAGAAAATGTTCCCAGCTGAAGCCAAAGTGAAAGCCGAAAAAATGATTAAGAACGTCTTTCTGGCTTTTGAAAACCGGATCAATAATTTGCCTTGGATGTCGCCAGAAACAAAGATAAGTGCCATTGAAAAATTACGAAAATCAACCATAAAAATTGGTTATCCTGATCAATGGAAAGACTATTCGGCCTTGACTTTGAAAAGTCCTGAAGAAGGAGGGACGTATTTTGAGAATTCGAAATACCTTGCTAAATGGAGCTTTCAAGAAGATTTAGACAAACGTTTTAAACCAGTTGATAAAACCGAATGGGGAATGTCGCCACAAACCGTAAATGCGTATTACAATCCTTCGTATAACGAAATTGTATTTCCAGCAGCAATTTTGCAACCGCCTTTTTATAATTATCAAGCCGATGAAGCTGTAAATTATGGAGGAATCGGAGCGGTTATTGGTCACGAAATTTCTCATGGTTTTGATGATTCAGGGGCGCGATACAATGCTGATGGAAACTTGAAAGATTGGTGGACAGCCGATGATTTAAAACAATTTACAGCTTTAACAGCCGCACTTGCCGCTCAATATAGCGTTTTGCAACCTTTGCCAGGAATTTTTGTTGATGGAAAATTTACTTTGGGTGAAAACATAGGCGATTTAGGGGGTGTAAATGCCGCTTACGATGGTTTGCAACTCTATTTGAAAGCAAACGGAAACCCAGGATTAATAGATGGGTATACGCCAGAACAACGTTTCTTTATTTCTTGGGCAACAGTTTGGCGCACTAAAACGCGTGACGAAACGATAAAAAGCAGCGTAAAAACCGATCCACATTCGCCAGGAATGTATCGTGCGTATGTGCCGTTGCAAAATATAGATTCCTTTTATGAAGCATTTAATCTCAAACCGGGAGACGGAATGTATCTTTCGCCAGATAAACGAGTAAAAATATGGTAGAAAAAACAATTTATACTCGTTATTTCAGGAGGTAGTTTTTGTAAGGCATAGATGAAGGCAATAAAGATTAGGGCGAAACTAATTGACCCCAACACAAGGTAATAATAGACAATCCAATGGAATTTATTTTGGAAAAAAGCGTTGTGTATTTTGTTTTTACGCTATAAATTGGGTTTTGAAAAAGTATAGCCTAAAACATTTTCGACTTTTGTGCTCAAAATTGTTTTTCCAAAATTAGGGCTTTCATCATTAAATTCGGGTAAATCTAAGCCCAAATCGATTGCTTTTTGGGTATAATATTGCTCTCGACTTGGGTGAAATGGTGCCACAGCGTTAAAGGTTTCATTCCACTCCCATTTGTCAATCTGAGCTTGTCGAAGAATAGTCATGATGATACCAATGCAATCGGTTTGATGAATCAAATTGATAGGTGCTTTTGGGTTTTCAAGGTTTTTCCTTCCAGCCAAAAAACGGATGGGATGCCGGTCTTCTCCAATCAATCCGCCAAAGCGAAGAATGGTAGTTTTAAAATGAATGTTGGGTTGTAAAAGTTGTTCGACTGCTACCAATTGTCTGCCGCTTTCTGTTTCAGGACAGGTTTTAGTTTCCTCTGTCACACTGAGCGCAGCCGATGTGTCGCCATAAACTGAAGTTGAACTTACAAATAATACATTTTGGATTTTCGACTTTTCTATAAATGGGATTAAAGTGGCTATTTTTCCAACGAAATTCTCATTTGAATTTCCCCTTAATTTTGGTGGAATGTCAATAATTAATGTTTCACTTCCTTGCAAAAAAGTTTCTATATCTCCCGAAACATTGTTGCTTTCAAGGGCAAGCAAATAAGGCTGAATCCCCAGACTTTCTATAACCGAAAGTTTCTCGCTTGATGTTGTCGAACCCTTTACTAAAAATCCTTTTTCCATCAAGGCTTCCGCCAAAGGCAAACCCAACCAGCCGCAACCCAGAATGCTAATTTGTTTCATTATGAATAAAATAGAGTGTTCAAAAGTAGTGTAAATAATGGAGTAAACAGCGAAGCTATTTATTCGAAATTATTTATGGGTTTTACATTTAAGAGAGAAATCTACTTTGCTTGAGAGTGTTTGTAACGGTTGGCATCTTGCAGAAGTTGGAGATTTCGGATACGAAAATGTCTGCTACTAATTAACATGAAACGAAACACAAAGCTTGATTTAACCAATGAAGTGCCAATTTCTTGTAGGTGCTGTTAGTGGCAGTTATTTTTTTATTTGCCTTATTTATTTCTTACTTCCACACTGTTTACTTCACCGCTTAAATAGGGTTTTAAACCATCATTGGTTATTAGGGTTAAGTCTGTATTATCGTTTTTCAAATGTTTGTTAAAGTACAATAGTGTAGTAGCTCTTACTACTTTTTCAACTTCTTCTCTGTTTTTTGAATTTATTCCGTGGGTTTCTCCGCCTTCACTATCGGTAAAATCCAAATGGTGAGCATTGGATAACCAAACAAAAATATTGTTTCCAGTACTGCTCCAATAATCAAAAGCATTATATCTACTAATAGGAGGTAAACCTCCTTGTTGTTTATCTTCAGTTCCCGAAATACCAAGCAAGGGAGTGCTTAGAGAAGAAAAACTCTCTTTAACAAAAAATGGTTCTCCTACTCCTTGTGGCGACAATGCAATACAAGCTTTTACTCTTTTGTCTTTCATATCATCACCAAGTCCTTTCCCATAATTACACGTTGGTTCT
>CANHNG010000229.1 GCA_947461915.1 Flavobacteriaceae bacterium | reverse complement strand
GAATTGTATGATACTATAAAAGTTACTATTTCTAAATCTAAAAAAATAGATTTCGAGATCATAAAAAGTCTTCATCCTGCGGTCCAGGATATTATAGTGGATGGAACTAAATTAAGTCAAGTTTTAGTAAATTTAGTGACAAATGCTATTAAATTCACTGAAAAAGGACATGTTGCTTTTGGATATGAAATTGACGAAAAAAATAAAAGAATTATATTCAAAGTAGAGGATACTGGTCTTGGAATAGATGAAAAAAAGCACAAATATATATTTGATCGTTTCAAAAGAGTCGAAAGTGATATTTCTATACAAGCCGGTGGTTTAGGTTTGGGCTTGGCTATTTCAAAAGCCTATGTCGAAATGATGGGTGGATCCATCACTTTAAAATCTGCAGTTGATAAAGGGTCTGTTTTTTCATTCACTATTCCGTTACGATATGACAAAGAACCAAAAAGTATTGAGAAATCCTTAAACAGTGCTGAAGTTTCAAAAGGAACTGGAGTAGGAACCATTTTAGTTGCCGAAGATGACAATCTTAATTTCTTGTTGTTTCAAAAAATAATTCAAGCCAGAAATCATGAAGTTATTAGAGCGGTAAACGGTCAAGAGGCTGTTGCTATTTGCAACAACAATCCGAATATTGATTTGGTTCTTATGGATATAAAAATGCCCGTGATGAATGGTTTTGAGGCATTGGAAGAAATTAAGGCAATCCGGCCTACATTAATTGTAATCGCCCAAACGGCTTATTCTTCAAGTGAAGAAAAAGAAAAGATTTTTAAAGCGGGTTTTTATGGTTATATAACCAAGCCAATTAATAGAGAAAAATTATTTGAAATTATTGATGAGGTTTTTCGAAAAAAAAAATAATTGGCAAAATGCATGCGAAATAATGGATATAACCATTCTATTCCTTTGTCTTTACAGAGTTACACTTAGTATTAATAAAAAGTAGCGGAATAGAATAGGAATCCGATTCAGAAGGATTAAAAGAATACATGAATTAAAAATAATTAGTTACGTAGATATTCTGATAGGTTAAAAAAACTTCTGGGTTATAATAGATTAAGAATCAAATTATGAAAAAAGAAATTTTAGGCAAATACATTTTACAAACGCCTTCACCGGAATATGCTAAACAACAAGCGGAATTGCAAAAAATTGTTTTTCCAACTTTGTCTGATGAGGAACGGATTACTAGGGAAAAATATTTGAAACATTTAGTTGTTTTTCCAGAAGGTCAATTTATTGTTTTGGATGGCGATATCGTGATTGCTTCTTGTACCACTATGCGTCTAAATTATAACAAAGCACACCATTCGTTCTTGGAGGTTTCAGATGATTTGTGGATGGGAACGCATGACCCAAAAGCAGATTGGATTTATGGGTTAGATGTGTCTGTTCATCCGGATTATCAGAGAAAAGGCATTGGACGGGAAATTTATAACGCACGACAAGAAGTTGCTAGGCGATTGGGCTGCAAAGGGCAAATGACTGCGGGAATGCCTAATGGGTATGATAAAGTAAAAGACCAAATGACTATAGCCGAATATTGTGATAAATTGTTAAAAGGCGAAATTGTTGATCCAACGGTTACGGCTCAAACCAAACGCGGTTTTATTCCCGTGGAGCCCTTATTCAATTATTTAGATGATCCTCGATGTGGCAATTGTTCGGTGTTGATGTATTGGCCTTTGGATCCAAGCACTAAATTAAATGAGAACGATTAACTTGATTTTTTAGTTATCCTTTTCAGGGTGTCTGAAAGGTTTTTAATAATCTAAACAAAATGATATTTCAATCCATCAACCCCTTTTCCAAAGCGCTTATCGCTGAGCATGAGGTGTTGACTGATGCCCAATTGAAACGGAAATTAGAATTAGCGGAAAGTGCTTTCAAGAATTGGCGTCATACTTCTTTTCAGGAAAGGGGAGATAAAATGAAAAAACTAGCGGATATTCTCAGAGAAAAGAAAGAGGAATTGGGTTTACTCATTACCAATGAAATGGGTAAAATTCTATCCGAAGGAATAGCAGAAGTGGAAAAATGTGCTGCAAATTGTGACTTTTATGCTGAAAATGCAGAAAAAATGTTGCGGGATGAGCATTATGAAACCCCTTTCATAAGCATGTCCGTTTATGATCCAATGGGAGCTGTTTTTGCAATTATGCCATGGAATTATCCTTTTTGGCAGGTATTTCGGTATGCCGCTCCAGCCATTATGGGAGGGAATGTTTCAGTATTGAAGCACGCGCCAAATACCATTGGCTGTGCCAAGGCTATTGAAAATGCTTTTTTGGAAGCCGGTTTTCCAGAAGGTGTTTTCCAACAAATAACTATAACTATTTCGCAAGTCGAAAGCGTGATTGCTTCTGATATTGTCTGTGGAGTTACCTTGACGGGAAGTGAAATGGCGGGTTCGTCAGTGGCTTCACTCGCTGGTAAGCATATTAAAAAATCAGTAATGGAATTGGGTGGTTCGGATGCTTTTATCATTTTGAACGATGCCAATCTCGAAAAAGCGGCTACGGTTGCCACACAATCCAGAATGCTTAATGCGGGACAGGCCTGTATTTGCGCCAAACGTTTTATCGTTACCGAGAAAGTGGCCGATGAATTTGCGGCACTTTTCGCCCAAAAAATTAAAGCACTACAACAAGGAAATCCATTACAAGCTGGAATAAATATGGGACCTTTGGCTCGATTGGATTTAGCCGAAAACCTGAGTCGGCAATTAGAAAAATCACTGCAACAAGGCGCTAAATTAGTGGTAGGAGGGGACCAGGATGATACTAATTTCCAACCCACATTGATTGATTTTGTGGATTCTAATAATGTAGCTTTTCAAGAAGAAACCTTTGGTCCTTTGGCAACCATTATCAGAGCCAAGGATGAAAATGATGCCGTCGCCATTGCCAATAATCATCGTTATGGATTGGCGTCTGCAATTTGGACGGAAGACAGAGTAAACGCCCATCAATTGGCTAGGAAATTAGAAGCTGGAAATGTTTTTGTCAATTCCTTGGTACGGTCTGATTCTAGAATTCCTTTTGGAGGCATCAAAAAATCGGGTTATGGAAGGGAATTGTCCGAGGTTGGAATCAAGGAATTCATGAATATGAAATCACTGATTATAGAATAATACTGACCTATAAATCAAATTTAATTAACGACCAAAACCAAATTAAACATGAAAAAATCATTTTTAATTTTCGCATTTGCCCTTACAAGCAGTATGACATTTGCTCAAGAAGCAGTAAAAAACACAACGGCAGCTGATGATGAATCTGTAAAAGGGACTTGGGATGTTAATTTAGATTTAGCCTCCCGCTATATTTGGAGAGGGCAATCCTGGGGAGGAAATTATCCGGTAGCACAACTTTATGGAGCCTATAATCTAAGTAATAAATGGTCTTTAGGATTGTGGACAACCCATAACTTCAAAAAAGAATACTACGATGAAAATGGCACCACCAAAGGATATCAAGAGATTGATTTTATTGTAAATTATGCAGTAAACGACATTTTAACAATCTCACTACAGGATTATTATTGGCCATCAACAGATCGTCAGGAAGGTGTTTCGAATAACTTCTTTAATTATGGTAATGATAGTTCACAAACTATTGATTTGATGTTTATGTTTAATTTTACCGAAAGAGGATTACCACTTTGGTTTACATCAAGTACCTTTATTGCTGGAAATGATTTTAAATACAAGGATGAGTTTGATGAAAAAGGGAAACAAAATTATACTACATATATGGAATTAGGTTATGATATTAAGGCTCCGTTTGGGGTAAGTCTTGCCCCATTTTTCGGGCTAGTACTCAATAACAAGGCAAGATATTATAACTATGCGGATTATGATAAACCCTCTTTTGTGAATTTAGGGTGTAAAGTTTCTAAAGAATTTAAATTATCAGAAAGTGTTGTTATGCCAGTATGGCTTAATTATACTTACAATGCTGCTGATGCCATGGAAAATTTACAGCCATTAGGGCATCAATTCCTTGTTGCAGGAGTTACCTTTTCCTTAAGCAAATAATTAACT
>CANHNG010000228.1 GCA_947461915.1 Flavobacteriaceae bacterium | reverse complement strand
TCGAATTACAAGGAAAAGGGCGTCACGATCCGTGTGTACTTCCTCGCGCAGTACCTATCGTTGAAGCGATGGCGGCAATTGTTCTCGCCGATTTCTATTTAATTAACAAAATTTATCAATAGTTTTATCAGAAGCTAATCCTGCTTTCCGTTGCAATCCACGCTAAAAAGCGTGGGATTTCCACTTTAATCAGGGCTATTCAAAAAAATCCAATTTATTATGAACAATCCCGAATCTCAAAAACAATCTCTAAAAGGAAACCTAACGTTCCAAATCCTAATCGCAATGTTATTAGGCGGAATACTTGGAATCATAATTCACAACAACCTCAACGAAGACGGTGCAAAAGAATTCAGCGGCTACATCAAATTGCTCGCAACCATATTCATCCGATTGGTGCAAATGATAATTTCTCCTTTGGTATTTTCTACTTTAGTTGTTGGAATTGCTAAACTTGGCGATATAAAATCCGTTGGAAGAATTGGCGGAAAAGCAATGGGTTGGTTTTTTACAGCGTCTTTTATTTCATTATTAATTGGAATGTTTTGGGTTAATGTTTTGAAACCAGGTGAAGGATTGAATTTATCCAATATCGATGTAACCACCGCAAGCGAAGTTACCGAGAAAACACAAGCGTTTTCAGCACAAAATTTCATCGAACACATCATTCCTAAAAGTATTGTGGAAGCAATGGCAACAAATGAAATCCTACAAATCGTAATTTTCTCTATCTTTTTTGGACTAGCCGCAGCCGCAATTGGCGACAATTCAAAACCAGTTGTAAATGCCTTAGATAAATTATCGCACATCGTTTTGAAAATGGTGAATTATGTAATGAAATTCGCCCCAATAGGCGTTTTCGGAGCCATTGCAGGAGTTTTTGCCATTAGAGATTTCAACGAATTAGTATTGACCTACGCCAAATTTTTCGGGTCCTTTTTGGTCGGAATTGCTACGCTTTGGTTTGTTTTGGTTTTGGTGGGATTTATTTTTCTGAAATCGAAAATGAGTACTTTACTAAAAAGAATTGTCAGCCCAATCGTAATTGCCTTTAGCACCACAAGTTCTGAAGCGGTATTTCCAAAACTTACCGAAGAATTAGAACGTTTTGGCGTAAAAGACAGGATCGTTTCGTTTATGTTGCCCCTGGGCTATTCCTTTAACCTTGACGGAAGTATGATGTATATGACTTTTGCGAGTATTTTTATCGCTCAAGCCTATGGCGTTCCTTTGGATTTACCAACACAATTCACCATGCTTTTTGTTCTAATGCTTACCAGCAAAGGAATTGCAGGAGTTCCAAGAGCGAGTTTAGTGGTGGTTGCCGCTACATGTGGAATGTTCAAAATCCCAATTGAAGGAATTGCTTTAATACTCCCGATCGATCATTTTTGCGATATGTTCCGCAGTGGAACTAATGTGTTAGGAAATGCATTAGCCACTTCTGTTGTTGGAAAATGGGAGGAAGAGTAACTAAAAAGCAGTGTCTAGCACTAAAAAATTAAATAGTATTAAAACGGTTTTTGAAGAACTTAAAAAAGCAGTATCGTTAAATTACTTCATTGAATTTTAGTATATGTGTAAAAATATAGCCCTTAAAAAACAAATTGCGCAATTTTACTCTAAAAAATTTTTTTTAAAAAAAAAATATATAGTATGTTTGTAAACTATTACGATTTCGAATAATAAAAACCAACAATAAACCTAAAACAAAGTACGATGAAATTAAATTTACAATTAAAACCAAAATTATCAAAACCGAATGGGAATTTTTATTCCTTGATTTGGCTCGTTTTATTGCTTTTTATGAATAATGCCAATGCGCAAATTGTTCAGCCTTTTACTAGTTCAACAACTTGGAGATGTCCTTCTGGTGTTACTTCTATACAGGTGGAATGTTGGGGTGCCGGAGGTGCCGGGGGATCCGCTTCAACGGCTACAGCCGTTGGTTCTAATCGGTCTGGAGGCGGTGGAGGCGCTGGTTCTTATGTTAAGAAAACAATCACGGTCGTTCCCGGAACCGATTATACTATCACTGTAGGGCAGGGTGGAGCTATTGGAGGTATTAATGCAGCCAGCGGATATTTTGGAAACCCAGGGGGAAAATCGGAATTTTCGGGCGGATCAATTACTGCGCTAACTGCCAGTGGAGGAACAGGAGGAACTGGAGCTGGATCTGCGAATCTTAATACAAACCCAGGAGGGGTTTTAGGGGGGGTTTATGGGTTTAATGTTACCGGGACTATGACAACTTCTTACACCTCTCCATCAGTTGTTTCTTTGACTGGAGGAGGAGGTTCTGGAGCAACGGCAGTTTCAGCTAGAATATCTTCCGCAACTACTTATGTAGCAACAACAAATCAAGGAACAGGCTATACCTCTGCGCCTTCGGTGTCAGTTTCTCCTGGAGCTGGTCAAACCTTTACGGCCTATGTCAATCCGAACATTAATTCTACTGGAGACGGAATTACAACTATTCTAGGCTCAAATGGTGGCGCAAGTTCATCAGCCGCCGGAGGAGCAGGTGGTGCAAGTCAAGCAGGTATTGGTGGAGCAGGTGGAGTAGGAACTACTCATGGCGGTTTCACGGGAGCTAATGGAACAATAGTTGGATCTGGTGGCGGTGGTGGTTTTTCTTATTATGTTAGTGGAACAGGTACATCAGCAACTGGTGGATTAGGGGCAAATGGTAAAATTGTACTTACCTATGACGCACCAACCATTACCTATACGTATACAGGATCGGGAGATTTACAGAATGTTGCCAATTGGAAAGATGAGTTTAATAGCTCTCCTGCCAATTTCACAGCAGATTTACAGATATTCAAAATAAATAACTCTGTAACTACAACTGCTCCTTGGACCGTATCGGGTACTGGATCAAAAATAGTTGTGGGTGATAGTACGCACACGGATATTTCAGTAACCATAGCAAGTGGCTTTGCAATAACCGCACCAATGGATGTGACTAATGGGAACAAAGTCTATGTACAAGGGGTTTCAATTTTAACCCCTGAAATTTTAGATACTAATGGAGTTGTTACTACTGCAGCTACTTACACTATGGATTATCCAACATTTGGGACTCTAGGAGATACCTCAGAGGTTCATTATCAAAACAGTGGTATCTATAGTGCTTTGGTGAAAACGGCTTTCACCTATGGTAAATTATATATTGATGGAACCGGAACTGGCACCGTATTTTTTAGTGGGCTTACTTTAACTACAACCAATCATATTGTTAAAACTCTTTTTGAAGTAGCTGAAAATTCTAAAGCGCTCTTTTCTGAAATAAGTTATTATTATATGACCTTAAATTCAGGGGCTTCAGCTGTTATTAATGGAACATTAAAATTGGGTAAAATAGCGGGATTAGTTTCTAGTAATGTAGCATCACCTAGCGGATCGTTTGGTACCTTACAATTTCTTGGAGCTGAAGCGCTATCCCTTGGAGCTAATAGTACAATAGAATATAGTAGAGGGAGTAGTGCATCAACACAAAATATTACTCCAAGAACCGATTATAAAAACCTTACTTTAAGTGGCTTGGATAATAACAAATCATTTACTGGAGCCACAACGGTTAGTAGTATTTTAACCCTTACTATTACAGGTACAAGTACATTAGCGGGAGCGGCTAACTTGACCTTAGGGAATGGTACAACAATCGTTATGACAGCAGGAAGTTTAAATGCAGCGCCAACTTTTGGTGCAACCACAAATGTTACTTATGACGGGACAACGGCGACAATTTCTTCATTTGAATTGCCAACTTCAGGTATAAACAACTTGACTATAAATAATGCCGCAGGGGTAACATTAGGAACTAATACAACAGTAAATGGAGCGATTATTTTTACCGCAGGTAAAATCACCACAGCGAGTAATACCTTAACCTTAGGAACTTCAGGAAGTATTACCGGAGCAGGAACAGGATGGGTAATAGGAAACTTGAAAAAATTAACAGCTTCAGGTGTAAGCCCTTCGTTTACCTATGACATAGGAAGCGCGACTAGTTATACACCTTTAGTGTTGACTTTCTCAGGAACGACCTC
>CANHNG010000227.1 GCA_947461915.1 Flavobacteriaceae bacterium | reverse complement strand
GGACTTGTAGAGTAGGGTAGGTGTCTGATTTTAATAGTTTTAAGAAGTCTCTCAAAGCCATTGGGTTATTAGATACGAAATTTTTAACCACTACCGAAAGTTGGTTTTGGCTTAAAGTTATTTTGTTCTGGGATTCTGTAGCCGCTATTGTTAATTTGCTTCTGGAGAGTTTATCTCCATTTTGAAACAACTTGAACGAAACTATGTTTGTTGAGCCGCTTATGGTTAGTGAGCTATTTTTTAATAGTTCAGCAGAAAACAAAGTTTGGGCTGATGATGATGGATCAATTAGGAACCAAATGACTAGTAAACTAATAAGCATTTTCATAACATAAAGTTAAGCTTTTTTTTAAAATATATAAACTGACAAGACAACAGTCTTGCCAGTTTTCAATAACATTTGATTAGAAAGAAATTGTAGCTTCAAATACTAAACCTTTGAAATTACCACCATAGAAGTTGTTTGCATTTAAAGTAGTCCCTGTAAATTGGGTGTAATCTTTATAGTTTTGACTAACATAATCTAATTTCGCCAAAATGTTTTTAGTCATAAACCAACCAATGCTTGATTCAATTCTATCTACAGTAACCTTTTTATCCTCTGCATTTGTTAGTTTTCCAGATACAGTATTGTATTTTCCTGCTATATAGAATTGTTCCGTTTTTCCAAATCTGTATACAATGTCTCCGGCATATTGGTCAGCAGTACGTTTGTCGTCAAAACCAGCTTTATCTCCTCCTGAAGCCAATTCGATAGTTCCAAAGAATTCAAGACCTTTGTATTTTACAAATGGGTTAATCATAACCGTAGTAGCCCAGTTTTTGAAACTAGGGTTGAATGTTCCTTCTGGAGTAGAAGTTGAATTATAATTAGTGGCAACATCAATACTGTTGTTTTTATAAGCGTTATTGTTCAATACACCCCAAAAACCAAATCCTGATCTTGAAGAAGAATATAAGTTTGAGTTTCCTAAGTTGGCACTATGGTAGTAAGAACCTGTAAGTCTTACTCTCAAATCTTTGTCGATTTGTTTGTCATAACCAAATTTAGCTAGGATTGTAGGACTAACTACAGTATTTGCATTTGGGCCAACAGTATAAACAACTTCTTGAACACCTTGATTTAAATTTCCATTTGTAGCACCTAACATACTTACCCATCCACTTCTGTTGTAATATATTTCCATACCCATGTCGGTAATAAATGCATTCATAATGTTGTTACCAACAAACGCATTTCTAAGCGTACTACCATTATCGGAACTTCTGAAGTGAGTATCACCAAAGTTGTTCTCCATTTGTCCAATTTTAATTGTAGCGTATTTCATAACACCTGCAAGGAAGTCTTTCTTGATGAAGTCTAACTTGTCAATTTGTAAATATCCACCCCTTGCATAAGTGTTATTGTGGTGTCTTGAAGCTAAATAAATATCTAAATTTACTCTTACACCGTCAAACAGTTGGGCACCAAAAGTCATGTCAGCTGAAGGGAGGGTGAAATTGTTTTCAAGATTCATTAATTGATATCCAACAATTTTTGAAGGAAGAGCAAAAGTTGAAGGTTGGTCATTGAACGAATTTATTGCTTGGTAATCCATATTGAATGCGCCTCCTAAGTCGATGCTAATCCCTTTGAATTCTACATTGTCTTTTTTGACATCAAATACATTTAAACCGTTTTTATCACGGGAAATTTGGTTTTGTATTTGGCCAAAAGTAGTCTGTGCCTGTAAATTGCCAGTTAGACAAAAGGCCGCTATCATTAATGATGTTTTAAAAATTGTTTTCATAGTTTTAAGTTTTAAGTGATTTGATATATTGATTTAGTAATTAATTTTTTATTTAAAAGACACGTCAAATTTAACCGTAACCGCATCGCCAGTTTTCATGGCTCCCAACATAGCTGTGGGTGGTTTCATTTTGAAATCAGTCATCTTTAAAGGCACACTGCCCTTGAGCTGAAAATCTCCTGTTTTTGTTGTTTTACCAACAGTTTTAAAACTGATTTTTCTGGTTTCCCCCGCCATGGATAAATTTCCCGTTAATGTGATTTCACTATCCTTATCGGTTAATTTTATAGACGAGGCTTCTGTCAGTTGAAAAACAATGTTTGGATTTTTTTTGGAATCAAAAGCATCATATGTTTTTTCGTCCATAATTCCCTTTCCACTTTTTATCGAAATAACAGGAATTTTCACAACCAAACCGGAAATTTGTTTGGAACTACTTAGCGTAAATTCACTGTTAATTTTTGTCACTTTCATTTCCCAATCATGCACATTAGAAGTTCCAAGAATGGAAACAATCGAATTTTGGGGGATAATGTCAAAGCTCTGTGCTTTTGCAATATGAGCCGTAAAAAACACAATGCCTATAAAAAGCCTTATGCAGTAGTTCGAAAATTCTTTTTTACTAATTGTCATTGCCATTTAATTTTAGTTAGAGATTTTATGCTGTCAGATTCAATTAAGAATTTATCTTCACAGTGATTAAGCATTTATCTTACACAAAGATATTTTTACTTAACAAGGGAATAAATGATAATTATCATATTCTCAATTTTTTTTGTAAAAATCATTTTATTATCTTTTATAGGTATATAATAATGGATTATTAATTATTGGTTGCGAGTGGGAGGATAATTTATTTTATAATTTTTTTTTCAAACATTTATTTATCGAATAGATAATTCTACTTTTGTACCATTAATACGCCACTAATGTATAAACTACTGATTCGCCCGCTACTTTTTCTGTTTGACCCCGAAAAAGTCCATTATTTTACCTTTTCTTTAATTCGTATCTTATCCAAAATACCAGGGATTCCGTCACTCTTCGAATCATTTTATACTGTAAATGACAAGCGATTAGAAACCGAAGTCTTTGGGCTTAAGTTTAAAAACCCAGTTGGGTTGGCCGCGGGTTTTGATAAGGATGCTGCTTTATACAAGGAATTGTCGCACTTTGGTTTCGGATTTATAGAAATAGGAACCCTTACGCCAAAAGGGCAAGAAGGCAACCCTAAAAAAAGATTGTTTCGTCTAAAAGAAGATCAGGCTATTATTAACCGAATGGGATTCAATAACGGCGGCGTTCAAGAAGCCGTTGAGAGATTAAAAAAGAACAAGGGAATACTCATTGGTGGAAACATTGGTAAAAACAAATTGACTCCAAATGAAAATGCAGTCGATGATTATCTGATTTGTTTTGAGGCCTTGTTCAATTACGTCGATTATTTTGTGGTCAACGTGAGTTCACCAAACACGCCAAATCTGAGGGAATTACAGGAAAAAGAACCCTTGACTCAATTGTTGCAAGCCTTGCAAAAGGAGAATTTAGCGAAGCCGAATTCTAAACCAATTCTCTTAAAAATTGCCCCGGATTTGACCGACACCCAACTGCTGGATATTATCGATATAGTGAAAGAGACAAAAATCGCAGGGGTTATTGCTACCAATACTACCATCTCCCGTGAAGGATTGCAATCTGTAAATAGGTGTGAAACAGGTGGGATGTCAGGGAAACCATTGACAAAGCGTTCCACTGAAGTAATCCGTTTTCTTTCCGAAAAAAGCAATAAGGGCTTTCCTATCATTGGGGTAGGAGGAATCCATTCCGCAGAAGACGCCATAGAGAAACTCGAAGCGGGGGCAAGTTTAATCCAACTTTATACCGGTTTTATATATGAAGGACCAGCATTAGTTAAGGCGATTAACAAGAATATTTTAGAGAGACTTTAAACTTTTAAACTTTAAACTTTCTTATATTTGGGCTTCTATGGAAGCAATCAAAATCATCGAATGTCCTCGTGATGCCATGCAAGGCATAAAGGCATTTATTCCTACCGAAAGAAAAGTGGCTTACTTGCAGTCACTACTACGTGTGGGTTTTGACACCATAGATTTTGGGAGTTTTGTTTCCCCCAAAACCATTCCGCAAATGCAGGACACCGCCGAAGTATTGGCGCGTCTGGATCTTTCGCAAACCCGCAGTAAGTTATTGGCGATCATTGCCAATACGCAGGGAGCTGAAAAAGCTTCCGTTTACCCCGAAATTCAATACTTGGGT
>CANHNG010000226.1 GCA_947461915.1 Flavobacteriaceae bacterium | reverse complement strand
TAATGACAGGGTTCCGATTGGCTAAAGGCGGCGTTCAAGAATTATTCAATATCAAAGCCGATATTGTTTGCTTCGGAAAAGTAATTGGTGGCGGTTTACCCGTGGGAGCTTTTGCTGCGAGAAATGAGATAATGAATTATTTGGCACCATTAGGACCCGTTTATCAAGCGGGAACCTTATCCGGAAATCCATTGGCAATGGCAGCAGGATTAGCCATGCTACAAGCTTTGGACACTGATAGTGCAATTTTCAAAAGATTAGAAGAAAAAACAGCCTACTTGGCAGCCGGCATTAATCAAGTTTTAAAAGCAAACAAGGTGGTTTTTACCATTAACCGAATTGGCTCCATGGTTTCGGTACATTTTGATGCCGCTCCGGTTATCGATTTTCAAAGTGCTGCAAAAGGAGACAATGAAACCTTCAAAAAATTCTTTCACGGATTGCTGCAAGAGGGAATTTATATTGCACCATCAGCTTATGAAACTTGGTTCATCACCGATGCGCTTTCTTATGAGGATTTGGATTTTACTATTCGGGCCGTAGATAGGGTTTCTAAAACTTTTTAATGACAAAGTTTTATTTGTCATAAATTATGAACCCACAAATAGTTAATCTAGATTGTCATCCTTTAGCTTAGAATACGTTTTTTTTACAAAATTACCCATTTTATAGGACAAAGAAAACATGGCATAGCGTTTTAAAACCGTGTTTTCTTCATCTCTGATTGTTGTTGCCGAGATGGTTCTAGTAGCACTTTGGTTTTGATTTAAAACATCATACACCTTTACTTTTAATATCATTTTTTTATCGAAAAAACCATAGGATAAACTCGTGTTCCATAAATAAAAATCTTTTTTGAAATCATCCGATATGTTAGAGTTGTAAGTATATCCAAAATCATTACCCCAAACCCAATTTTGAGGCCAGTAGGTAGTAGTCTGTAAATTTATCATATGCAAAACGTTAGAAATAGCATCAATCCTATAATTTTCATATTTGGTCTCGTTGTAGGTAAATCTATAAGAAGGGGCCAAGGTAAGCAACTCTCCATAATCATAACTTAAATAAATACTTGGTGTCACTCGTACTGATTTGGCATTGAATAAAATCGCATTGGTATATCCTTTAACAAAGGAATAATTTCCATTTAGATTCATTCCATAGCGAAAAAAATGAGCTTCTTTTTTTAGATTTTGATTCCAGCCACCCCCAATTGATGAAGAATGAGTATCATCAATATTTACATAAGTAGTCGTCTTTTTTCCATTGGCATCGTATACCGAAGTCGACACAATTTCATTTTTATAATAATTTGTTTTTAAATTCAAATGGTAACCTGTACGCTTTCTAAAATTATAGTTTTTTAAACTAATACTTCCTGTATGTGTCCCGCTGGGGTTCAAATCTGGATTTCCTATAATCGTTACTAAAGGATTGGATAAATTCGCCACCGGAATTAATTGTACAGAGGTGGGCAAGTCGTTATTGAAATCATATTTTATTGTGAAAAATTTAGACTTATTTATTCGATATCTTATTTGTGCGTTGTAGTAAGGAAGAACATATTTTTGACTCAAATTAGTATCTTTATTTAAATAAAAAGAATGGTTATCATAATCGACAACCGATGTACTAGAATTAAGAATAAAAGTGTATTTATTCTTTTCATAGGTTAAGCCCACTTTGGGCCTAATAGAATTTCTACTAGAATTCGTATAATTGGATTGAAGATCATTTAAGTCTGTATACGATTGTGAACTTGCATCAAAATCATAGGTTTTCAAATCATTTATTTCACTTATCCAATCAAAATCTGCCCCTACTCGCACTCGCAAAGAATCGGTTATAGGTTCTGTGTATTCAATATCCATTGAATTTGAATTGAAATTATTGTTTGTTAAAATGTTTTGATCTCGATCAATATTGGGTTTGTTGTTATTAAAGAAAACCGTTTTGGACGATGTCAATCCTTCTGAATCAACAGAGGTATAGCTATTGTTATAAACAAAACTTAGATTACGGAGTTTTTTGCTAAATGATTTATTCAAGTTTATGGTATTCCCTAAAACTAAATTATCGATTTCTTTATTTGTTTTTGTGTCACTTTCATTAATATCTTCTTCTTTAACATTTTTCGTTTTACTGGCAGTAATGAGATTATTGTTCGAATGGGTTTGATTGATCTCTGGAGTTATAACCAACCTTATCATTGGAGTCACTTTATATTCTATTTCAAAATTTGCTTTATTAACCGTTTTCTCATTCTTAGTTTTGGATTCAGATTCTGTGAAATTGGCGCCAGTAGGCAAAAAACTGACTTGCTTGGCTTTACTTTCATTTTTGTTTATAGTGCTTTTATAATCATAACTACCTACAGCTTCCATCTTTTTACTCCATTGATCCGCATAACTGAATCCTGCAATATTCGATTGCGTTATTCCTTTCCCTGGTGGCGCGGTTGTCTCGGTTTTGCTATTGCGACCTCCACCCATATTATCAAAAACATCATCCATCGAAAACCCAGAGGCATTGATATTATTGGAAGAACCCAACACGCTAATCTTTTGTTTATTATCGAAAAAATTTAGAATAAAACTACTTTCGTACCGCTCATCGGATCCATATCCTCCCAGAAATTTACCAAACGTTCCTTTGTTTTTCTTCTCGTCAATTGTGAAATTAACACTCGAAAAATCGGAAGTGGATTCCTGTTTCGCTAATTCTTCTTTTTTGGTTTTATAATCAGAAACTTGTATTTTATTAATAATTTCGGCGGGGAGATTCTTGAGAACCATTGCGCCTTCTTTGTCAAAAAAAGGTTTTCCGTTGACTAATACCTGATTCACTTCCTTTCCGTTGACAGTAATTTTTCCGGCATTATCAACTTCAAAACCGGGAAGTTCTTTCAATAAAGTCTCTACATTAGAATCAGGACGAACTTTGAAAGAGGAAGCATTATATTCTAGCGTATCTTTTTTTATTTTGATAGGAATGTCTTTTACAACAACAACTTCATCTAAAGTATAAGAATTACTCAACAAGTATATTTTACCAAAATCCTTACTATCCTTTAGGTCCGTATGTTCTTCTACAAAGGTTTGATATCCAGTTTGATTTACTTTTAGTAAAACAGGGGCGTCATATTTTCTGGTATTAATTTTAAACAATCCTTTTTTATCTGTAGCAGTAAATTCAATTATTGTGGAGTCTTTTACATTGGAAAAATATACTGTAGCGGATTCAAGAGGCAATTGAGTATTGATATCCAAAACGGTTCCGCTGAGGCTAATATCATTTTGAGCAAAAGTGGTAATTGAAAAGAAAAAAAAAGGAAGTAAACGAAAAAAATTTGACATATAAAAAAATAGAATATTACTAAGACCCAATCTGTATGAAAAGGTTTAAAGATAAATTATTTTATTATTTAATACCGATTAGCAATCAATAATTGTCTACAAGATTAAACTAAATATATTGCCAACCGTAATAACCTTAGCAAAATTACAATTGGTATAATAACCGAAGAATTTCACTTTAATTACAAAAGCAAAAAAAATCCCGATTGCTCGGGACTCTTTTTTATTTTTCTCTAATATAAATATCTATTGGCACTCCTGAAAAGTCCCAATTTTCTCTGATTTTATTTTCTAAATACCGTTTGTAAGGTTCCTTCACATATTGCGGCATATTGGCAAAAAACACAAACTGTGGCGTTGGCGTTGGCAACTGCATACAATATTTAATTTTCACATATTTCCCTTTGGTGGCTGGTGGCGGATAAGCCTCAATCACTTTCAACATAAATTCGTTGAATTTTGAAGTCGCAATACGTTGCTGTCTGTTTTCGAAAACCTGAACCGTAGCCTCCAATGCTTTCAACAATCGTTGTTTTGTCAATGCCGAAACAAAAAGAATGGGTACATCAGTAAATGGCATTAATTCTTCCCTGATTTTAGCTTCGTAATCACGGGTTGACATCGTGTCTTTTTCGACCAAGTCCCACTTGTTGACCAAAATCACCACACCTTTTCGGTTTTTTTCGGCCAACCAAAATATACTTTGGTCCTGCCCTTCAAATCCTCGTGT
>CANHNG010000225.1 GCA_947461915.1 Flavobacteriaceae bacterium | reverse complement strand
CAAATTTTCAATTGCCTTACTACTGGTAGGACTTGGATTCGGGTCCTTGGTATTTGGCATCAACATTTCTGAAATGGGTAAAGTGAGTATGTTTTGGTTGGTGTTAACGTATTTCCTCCACACTTGTGCAGAGCTTTGTTTATCGCCTGTCGGACTATCTGCAGTCACCAAATTATCCCCCGTAAAAATTGTTGGTTTTATGATGGGGGTATGGTTTTTAGCCACCGCGGGATCCGAATTTATAGCTTCCATATTGGCCAATATTGCCTCTGTGGACACCTCAAACGGGGAAGCTCCCGACTTGAATTTGGCAAAACAAAGCTATTTGAAACTTTTCGAATATTTATTTTATACCGGAATAGGTTTTGGAATTGTACTTTTGGCACTATCAAAATCAATTAATAAATTAATGCACGGAGTAGATAAAGAATTAAATAATGAATGATATGAACCAAAATTCAACCGACCAGTTTTTTAAAAATCCAGTTTTAGGACACCCTGCGGGATTGTTTGTTTTGTTTTTTACCGAAATGTGGGAACGATTCTCCTTCTATGGCATGCGTTCCTTGCTTATTTTATTTTTGACAACATCCTTTGTTGATGGGGGCTGGGAATGGACAAGAGAAAATGCCTCGGCTCTTTTTGGCTCTTATGTTGGCTTGGTTTATTTGTCAACGATGCTCGGCGGCTATTTTGCCGATAAGATAATCGGTTTCCGATGGGCGATTGTACTTGGAGCTACTTTAATGACCTTAGGGCATGCATCGATGGCAATGGAAACAGAATTTTCTATCTACCTCGGATTGGTATTATTGGTTTTCGGCAACGGATTTTTCAAACCCAATATGACTTCCATAATTTCGGAAATGTATAAAGATAGACCTGAGAAAAAAGACGGGGCCTATACTTTGTTTTATATGGGTGTCAATGCGGGTGCTTTCTTCGGAATATTGCTTTGCGGTTATTTAGGGGAGAAGGTGGGTTGGAGCTATGGTTTTGGTTTAGCAGGAGTTTTTATGTTTTTTGGAACCTTGCAGTTTTGGTTGTCCCAAAATATCTTTGGTGAGATTGGTTTAAAACCAAGTGTAGCAAGTAAGGCCAAATCGGAAGCCTTGGACACCGACAAAAGAAATCCATTTACCCCAATACAATTGGGTGTTATAGCAATAACCTGTGTTTTGGGATTGCTCTGGATTCTAAACGATCCAGCATCAAAAATTTCGGGAGGCAAAATCAATATTTTTGGCTTTCTGGGCGAAAACGGAAACTCCATTGCTATTGTTACGGCTCTGATTTTATTTATTTTGTTGCTTGTCTATCGATTTACGCAATACTCCCAAATAACGAAAGAGAAATTAATAGCGGTGACATTTTTTGCTTTTCTGACTATTTTCTTTTGGGCTATTTTTGAACAGTCTCCCAATAGTTTAACCATTTTCGCCAGTGATTACACGAATAGGGTTTTGGAAGGAAACTGGAGTAAAACCTTTTTAGTGATCAATTCCTTGATTACGGTATTGCCGTTGGCCATTATCACTTGGGTTCTCTATTTATTATTCAAGCAAACTTTCAAAAATTATGCTGTTGCCAATGTGATTTTAAGTACCAGTTTCGTGATTATTTGGACAATTGCCCTTTGGATGTTGGCCAAGGATTATTATACGGCAGGTTATTTATCCTTGTCTGATGGAACATTGGAATTTTTGAAAATTGATAAAGTGACCACTCCATTAACCGAGGTTCCCGCTACCTGGTTTTCGACTTTAAACTCCTTATTTATCATCACTTTGGCACCCCTATTTTCCAAATGGTGGGAAAGCCAATACAATCCTTCCGCAAATTTAAAATTCGGAATCGGGATGTCCTTGCTGGCTTTGGGAATGGCTTGCGTTGCTTTTGGTGCAGACGGCATACTTCCAGGAGCTAAAACGGCATCGGTAAGCATGATCTGGCTTATCCTGGTCTATCTATTCCATACGATGGCCGAATTGTGTATTTCTCCGGTGGGATTGTCTTATGTGAGCAAATTAGTTCCCGCCAGAATGATTGCATTTATGTTTGGAGTTTGGTATCTTGCGGTCGCAATTGGAATGAAGGGAGCAGGGATGTTCGGAGAAAACATTGATAAAATTGCAAATGAACACGGATTGAGTTATTTCTTTTGGATGTTAACTCTGATTTCTATGGCAGTGGCGGTGTTTTCGATAATCATGTCGCCCGTCATCAAAAAATTAATGCACGGTGTTCGATAGTGGCACCATTTTTGAAAAATAAATTTAAAATTATATAAAATGAAATCTAAAGTTCTACTATTATTGTTCTTGGGAATGCTGCAGCTTCAGGCTCAAACTGCCAAAAAAACGAGTGTGGTCAAAAAGCCGATTACAGCTAAAACAACAACTGAAACGTCAAAAGAATCGGGAGATAGCGAACAGTCTGAGGAATTGGTTTGGCAAACGGATATGAACGAAGCCATTGCGATGAGTAACAAGGCCAAAAAGCCCATGTTGTTATTTTTTACGGGTAGCGATTGGTGCGGCTGGTGTATCCGCTTGCAGAATGAAGTTTTGAAAACTCCTGAATTTGCTGCTTGGGCAAAGAAAAATGTGGTTTTAGTCGAGTTGGATTATCCAAGAAGAACTCCTCAAACTCCTGAAATTCAAAAACAAAATGCCGAATTGCAACAAGGATTTCAAATCCAAGGATTTCCGACCATCTATTTTGTAAATGCTGAAAACAAAGACGGAAAAGTCAATTTTGTTCCTATAGACAAAACAGGTTATGTAGCTGGTGGACCCGCAGCTTGGTTAGCCGTTGCCGATGGGATTTTAGCAAAAAAATAATCCCCCGCTAGCGCGAGCGTCACGCTCGTGACAACAATCTCTTGCGGGCACGAGCTATAAGCTCTCGCTAGCAGGGGACGCTTGAGACAGCTGGGGGAATTTTTGGTTTAAAAAATTATTGCTTAATCAATGTTAATGGTCTAGTATTACTGTCAATTCCTTCAGGAAGCATTCCTTCTATTGGAGGATTAGCTAGAGGATTAAGATAGAGGCCCAATTCATCATCACTAAACCCATAAACAACATCTCCTGAGGAATATTCTGTGTTAGGAAATAAAAAATTTATACCATGGGAGTATCTATGACCTGTTGTTTTTCCATATGCGTCTTTTAGTAAATGATCATTAAAAAGTATATTATAAGTTCCTTTTATTGTCTCTTTTTGAGAGCCATTTTCATATATATATGCAACAAAAGTTCCATTTTGCAAAATGGTCAATTCTGTAGCGTCTGACAATTGCCGACCATTAATCTCACCTAATATTTCAGAGCCTTTGTATATTCCGCTAATTTCTTTGGTTGTAAATTTTGCATTTCGATCAAGAAGATCAATTTTTGTTGTATCTACATCATTTTCTTTAATAAATGGATTTTTAAATAGATAAAATAAAAACAAACAAAATATCATAGCAATTGCAATTTGATATTTATGATTTTTATATTTTAATTTCGTTGCCAAATATGTTTTTTTGATTTCATCTTTGAAGTTCATAGTAGATGTGATTATGTTTTGTTAAGATTTTTTTATTTCATCCATTGCTTTAGCAATACAAAAAGGGATTACTACTAACGCTATAATAGTAGTTGCCACTTCATTTCTTTCTATAGGATTAGACGATATGTGACCAAATAACAATGTCAAAAGTAGAATAAGGCTAATGCACCCACAAAAAACTGTTATAATCCAAAATATATTTTTCATTATTTAACTATTATTTTCCCTACTCGTATGGTTTTTCGGTTACACCCCGTTTTTAATATGATTTCTGGACTTCACTTTTTTTAATATAGTGTATTAAATTAATCATCACAATTAACTGATTTACATTCAATTTCTCCAGTTTCATAATTAGGGGCTGTCACTATTTGACAAGTTGAAATGCCACCATATTTATTATATGCTAAAACATACCAACCATACCTACATCCATTTTTTGCCATTAAATTTATTTGGTAAATCGACTTCCCTAAACCTTTAAACGCAATCCTTAAAAATTCTTCATGCTCATATTGTGAACACAATTTTTTTTCTAGT
>CANHNG010000224.1 GCA_947461915.1 Flavobacteriaceae bacterium | reverse complement strand
TTTTTTGATTGTAAACGGGTTCTGATTATACCCAAGAAGGCGATTGGAATTTTAATTGGTCAAAAGTAGCCTAACAAAAAGAGGCGAAGTGTAACTTTAGTTACACAAGGGCCAATTATATTTAAACAACCGGTGTTTTTAATACTAATTGCTAATGTTTTTGCGATATTTTCAAAAAAAAAGCCTGTAATTAAACAGGCTTCTAATTCCAAAAAAAATAATTAATTTCATTCAAAATTACCAATTAATTCTTGCTGTGGCAGCATTCGGATTTATGCCAGACCTTGCAATTTCGGTCAAGTCAGCATCAGATTTTTTATTTTCGTCCAGAGTCATTGCTAGCAAGTTTGCTGCTTTGTCTTCTCCAAGGGTTTTTGCATAAGCGTGTAAAGTGCCGTAGGAAGCAATCTCATAATGTTTTACCTTTTGCCCTGCAGCAATAATTCCGGCATCACGTACCGAACCTTTTTTGGAATCTTCCATTCTCCCATCATTTTCTTTTAATAAACCCTCCATTGCTTCACATTTTTTAGAAACGGGTTTTATTCCTGTGGCTTTAAATACTTGTTCCAAGCGGGAAACTTGTTGTTCGGTTTCATTTAAGTGATTTTGTAAAGCCTTAACCAATTCAGGAGAGGAAGCATTTTTAACCATATTTGGCAATGTTTTGGACAATACTTTTTCGGCATTGTAAATGTCTTTTAAACCAACTTCAAATAAATCTCTCAAATCTTGCGCTTCACTTGACTTTGTTTTTCCGGTTTCTTGTTTTTTACCTGTGGGTTCCATGATAGTTGTTTTTAATTATTAATTCAGACGAATGACTATAAGTTTATTAATTAACCTATTGCCTGCTTTTCGAGCATCATAAAATTAAATAAATTAAAACATAAGTCATTGTTAATTAACTATTTGAATGTAGGAATTATTGTTAATTAATAGTATTTACTAGTAAATTTTTAAATTTCAATTATCACAAAAAAAATCCTACCAAAGCAGGATTGTTTCTTTTCTATTATTAAGCTTTTCGAATTGGAGTTTATTTCTTAATCGCCCATATCATTGAGTAGTGCGGTTCTTTTTTTAATATACCTCATTATTAGATTCATCACAATAGTCAAAACGCATAATATAATAATGAAATAATTATAATTATTTTCATTTTGAATGAAATGCCCTGCAAGATCAAAAAAGGAGAAAATTATAAATATTCCTGCTATTCCATTTATTTCTTTTTTGATAATTTTTATCCAACTGAATGCTAGTTCTGGTTTTTTAAATTTCTTAAAATTAGGAATAAAGGCAGGTACTTTTTCAGCCCAATCCGTGTAAATAGTTCCAAATTTCCTTCTAAGGAATTGTTCTTCGGCAAACATGATTCGTTCATAATAGATCCAATAAAAAAAACAAAAAGCAACTAGAAACCAAAAATTTCCAGACAGTAATGCGGGGCCCATCCACATGAAAAAATTGCCAAGATATAGAGGATGCCTTACCACTGAGTAGCTTCCGGAGGTATTGATCGTTTCTGCAATTTGTTCGTTTCTATTTCTGCCCGAAGTATTTTTAGGTGTATGTCCAACGGTGTAAATTCGAATACCTAAGCCCAATAAACTTATTGTCAAGCAAAAGAATTCATAATAAATTTCATAGGGAGTGTCTTCAATAAAAAAGGTATTCGGGTAGATTTTAGTTTGAAGGTATAGGATTATACCAATGAGTAATACAATTACGGGAAGCTTGCCTCTATATTTAAAAAGCCAAATCCCCTGTTGTTCCAATTCTTCTTGTAAGGCCATATTTATGCTAGTTTTAGAATTCAAGAACTCTTTTTTTATATTTTGTAAAACTTCGCAATTGAAGTTTTTTTTTGCAATCAAAGATAAATAAAACTCCTATTAAATAGTTATGGAATTGTTGTTCTAACATCAGTTTTTTTTCAGATCAATACTTTGAAGGTTATTGTTAAATAAAATCCTAAATCCTAAGTCTTAACGGTCTAAATAATTTATCTTTGCCGACTGAAAAAATGTTATATGAAGTTTGATTTATTGCAAAAAGATCCACATACCAAAGCTAGGGCAGGAAGTATTAGCACAGACCACGGCGTGATTGAAACTCCAATTTTTATGCCCGTGGGAACAGTTGCCTCTGTAAAAGGGGTGCACCAACGCGAGTTGAAGGACGAAATTAACCCAGATATTATTTTAGGAAACACCTATCATTTATATCTTCGGCCACAAACTGAAATCTTGGAAAAAGCAGGGGGGTTGCATAAATTCATGAATTGGGATCGCAATATTTTGACTGATTCCGGAGGCTACCAAGTTTACTCTCTCTCTGCAAACCGAAAAATCAAAGAGGAAGGAGTAAAATTTAAATCGCATATTGACGGTTCTTACCATTTTTTTACACCCGAAAACGTGATGGAAATTCAGCGAACCATTGGCGCTGATATTATCATGGCTTTTGACGAATGCACGCCTTATCCTTGTGATTATCGTTATGCACAAAAATCAATGAAAATGACGCACCGTTGGTTGGACAGATGCATCTCTCATTTAGAAAAAGTCCCAACAAAATATGGTTACGACCAAACTTTTTTCCCGATTGTTCAGGGAAGTACCTACAAAGACTTACGTCAGCAATCGGCAGAATATATAGCGAACTCAGGTCAGCAGGGCAACGCCATTGGCGGTCTTTCGGTAGGCGAGCCTGCAGAAGAAATGTATGCGATGACCGAAATAGTTTGTGAAATTTTACCGGAAGACAAACCGCGTTATTTGATGGGAGTTGGAACTCCAATTAATATTTTGGAGAATATTGCATTAGGAATAGACATGTTCGATTGTGTGATGCCAACACGTAACGCCAGAAATGGAATGTTATTTACCGCCAACGGGACCATTAACATTAAAAACAAAAAGTGGGAAGACGATTTTTCGCCAGTAGACGAAATGGGTCACACTTTTGTGGACACGGAATACACAAAGGCCTATTTACGCCATTTGTTTGCAGCCAATGAATACCTTGGAAAACAAATAGCAACGATACACAATCTAGGGTTCTATATGTGGTTGGTTCGTGAGGCCAGAAAACATATCTTAGCCGGAGATTTTAGATCTTGGAAAGAATTGATGGTTCGAAATATGAGCCAGAGATTGTAATTAGGTTTAGGGTTCTAGGTTTAGGGTTTTAGGTAATAATTTGCCAATACCCAACACCCAACACCCAACACCCAACACCCAACACCCAACACCCAACACCCAAAAAATGAACATAATAGACCAATACATCCTAAAAAAATACTTATCGACTTTTGCGGTAATGTTACTTTTGTTTGCACCTATCGGGATTATTATTGATGTTTCGGAGAAAATCAACTTTATGCTGGAACATGAAATCCCATTTGTTGATATTGCGATTTATTATTATCATTTTACCATCTATTTCACGAATTTATTGTTCCCGATATTTTTGTTTTTATCGGTTATTTGGTTTACCTCAAAAATGGCCAATAACACCGAAATCATTGCCATATTGAGTTCTGGGATTTCATTTACGAGATTTTTGAGACCTTTTTTAATAGGAGCCGCTATTGTTTCGGTAGTTGTTTTGTTAATGGGATTTTTTATTGTTCCAAAATCGAGTGAAGGATTTAATAATTTCCGGTATACCTACCTTAGAACTGGAGGAAAGGAGATGATGAGGGGGGACGATACGGATGTGTACCGCCAAATAAGTGATGATGAATTTATTTACGTAAATAGTTTTAATACCGAATCAAAAATAGCTTTTAACTTCAGTTTAGAAAAGTTTAAAAAGGACAAATTAGTCTATAAGATTACAGCTAGCAGGATTAAATGGAATCCAAAAGACAGTACCTATACGATGTACAATTATACAAAAAGAACGGTAGGGGAATTTGAGGATAAAATTGAAAAAGCAGACACAAAAGAGGCTGTTTTTAGTTTTGATTTAGAAGATTTGACTCCAGTGGTATATATTGCCGAAACATTAAATTTAGGCAAGTTAAACCGCTTTATAAAAAAAGAAAGAAGCCGTGGTTCTTCAAATATCAACGTGTATTTGGTGGTTCT
>CANHNG010000223.1 GCA_947461915.1 Flavobacteriaceae bacterium | reverse complement strand
GAAAAACATTAACTTACAGATAATTTTAAAATATAAAAATCATAAAAAAAGAAGGTTTTGGTAAGAATTTATACAAATAATACGCTTTGAGTTGTGTTGTGCCAAAACTTATGGTTTTTCGTAATTAAACAATAAAAAAACAATCGAGTAGATCTGGGTAAAATTAGGAGATAATAAACTGGAATTGGGGTAATCCCTAACGGGTTTTTAAAACGGGTCTGGGATGAATTCTCAAATACTCGGTTAAAATAATTATAGAAACAAAAGTGCAAAATACATCGTTTTTAACTATTTTTGAAACCTATAAACAATTGAAAAAATAGTATCCTAAACTTTCCGATGGAAGCAACGCGCTGTTTCTTCCACAACACTAAAAACCACAATAAAAATGACAAATTCACAAAAAGACAAACCTTGGTTTTCATTTTTAAGCAACAAATACGTTTGGGTATTGCTGTTTTTTTCAGGATGGATGCTGTTTCTAGACAATTATTCCTATTTTGACCACCGCTTTCTGGACAACCAGATTGAGGAGCTAGAAGACAACAAAGCCTATTATCAGCAGGAAATCAAGAAAGACAAGGAGAATATCAAACTGCTCAAAAACCCCTACCAGATTGAGAAATACGCCCGAGAAAAGTACTATATGAAAAAAGAGAACGAGGATATTTACATCGTTGATTTTGAAGGCGACACTCTAGAAAAAAAATAAACCGAAAAAGGAATATCCGAAGCCAACAAATGAAAAAGTTATTCGACGATTTCGACCCTATTTCCTCCAAACAGTGGAAACAACGAATCCAGTTTGAACTCGATGGCGCTGACTATAACGACACCCTGATTTGGAATTCACCCGAGGATATTCAGGTAAAGCCTTTTTACCACAGAGACGAATTCAAGGGGAGTTTTTCTTCAAACACTAAGGCTACCGCATTTAAAATCTGCCAGAATATTTTTGTTCACGACCTTACAAAATCAAACCTTAGAGCCTTAGACAGCATCGCTCGTGGTGCCGAAAGCCTACGTTTTACCATTATCAACGAGCAAACCGATGTCGAAAAACTTTTGGAAAACCTTCCGTTAGAAAAGTTAACGATTTACTTCAACTTAGGTTTTCTCTCTATCGATTTCATCAAAAAAATAGAGGCGATTGCCCAACATAAAAACGCAAATCTCTTTTGCAACCTCGACCCAATTGGGCATTTAGCCAAAGAAGGCAACTGGTTTGTAACCAACGAGAAAAACAATTTCGAGACGTTAGAGTTACTTTCGAAATCTACCAAAACTATTTCCATCATTAGCATTGACAGCGGCTTGTATCAAAATGCCGGTGCTACAATGGTACAACAAATAGCCTATAGCTTAGCACACGCCAATGAGTATTTCAACCGAATTTCAAAAATAGACAAGCCTATCGTTTTTCAGGTGTCGGTAGGGACGAATTACTTTTTCGAAATAGCAAAACTCCGCGCCTTGCGCTTGCTTTTCAATCTCATTGCCAAAGAATACAACCACAATGTGGATTGTCACATCCTGGTTTCTCCTACAAAACGCAACAAAACCCTATACGATTATAACGTAAACATACTGCGCACCACCACCGAATGCATGAGTTCCATTCTGGGCGGTGCCGATGCCATTGCGAACCTGCCTTACGACGCGATATACCACAAAGACAATGAATTTGGCGACCGCATCGCCCGGAATCAACTGCTGATTCTCAAACACGAAAGTTATTTTGACAAGGTCAACAACCCCGCTGACGGCAGTTATTACATCGAAAGCCTGACGCAACAATTGGCAGAGAAAGCCTTGGCTTTATTCCATGATATTGAAGCCCAAGGCGGTTTTTTGAAACAGTTGAACGTAGGAATCATTCAAAGAAAAATCCAGGAAAGTGCGAACAAGGAACAAGAATTGTTCGATGCCGGCAAAGAAATTCTCTTGGGAACCAACAAACACCTCAATACAAACGAACGCATGAAGGACAATTTAGAATTATTCCCATTCGTAAAAATAAAACCCAGAAAAACTTTGATCACGCCCCTAATAGAAAGACGACTAGCCGAAAAAATCGAGCAAGAAAGACTCAAAGCAGAAAATAACTAAACTTAGATTCAATTGTTAATGCAAGTTTTTAATAAAAAAAAGGATTATCCTAATACAAGATTAGGAATAATCCTCAAATAGTTAAAAATTTGGATTATGAAGCACAAAACAATTAACCTTTGAATAAAAGTATGCAATAGAACAGATGTTGAAAAACAATGCGTAAAATAGCAACGACTTCAGTACTGATGATTTTTCCCTCTAAAGCTCGGCCATAAGAAGAAATGGTTATTAAAATAATAGTGTTATATTTACGTATCAAAAAATAAAAAATATGGAAGCAATAAGACAAACCGTTAAAGTAAAAAATCATAAAATAAACATTACGCTTCCTGATAATTTTAATGCTGATGAAGTCGACGTGATTATTTTGCCTTCTTCCGCAAAATATGAAATACCGCAATGGCAAATCGATCAGGTTAGGGAACGAACATTAGCGTATTTTAAAAACCCAAAAATTGCTTTAGACTTCGATGAAGCAATAAAGGAAATTGAAGATGGGATATAAACTCACCCTTCTTCCTTTGGCTAAAAAGGATCTTGAGGAAATAACTGATTGGTATGAAGGTCTCCAGTAAAATTTAGGAAAAAGGTTCTTAAATGCTATAAAAGAAGAAATGAAAGTTATGAAGGAAAAACCTCTTTTATTTCAAATAAGATATGACAATACAAGAATTGCATTAATTGTAACTTTTCCTTATTTAATTCATTTTGAAATTGACAAAAAGGAAATAGTAATAATAGCCATAATTCATACTTCAAGAAACAAGAAGATTTGGAAGAATAGAAAAAATTATTAAAAAAGTATTTCATTACGATTCTACATCAAATTTAAATGCGTAAAAACCTTCAACATATAAAATTAGACAGTCAAAAGTCAAACTTAGGTGAAAGGCAAAAGACGATAACCAACGCCCAAAATCCAATACCCCATTTCCTCACTGCCGAAGGCATCAAACTAAAACCAACCTATTCCGAAAAAGACCTCGAAAATCTGGAGCACCTTGATTTCGGAGCTGGGTTTGCACCCAATTTACGCGGTCCCCATACCACAATGTACGTTCGTCATCCCTGGACAATTCGGCAATATGCAGGATTTTCGACCGCTGAAGAAAGCAACGCTTTTTACAAAAAAAACCTAGCCTCAGGGCAAAAAGGACTTTCCGTGGCATTCGATTTACCCACACATCGAGGTTATGATTCGGATCACGAACGTGTGGTGGCTGACGTAGGAAAAGCAGGAGTCGCCATTGATTCTGTGGAAGATATGAAGGTATTGTTTGACCAAATACCGTTCGACAAAATGTCGGTTTCCATGACCATGAACGGCGCCGTATTGCCCATTATGGCTTTCTATATTGTCGCTGCCGAAGAGCAAGGCATTCCACCCGAACAACTTTCAGGAACGATACAAAATGATATTTTGAAGGAGTTTATGGTGCGCAATACTTATATCTACCCCCCTGAACCTTCAATGAAAATTAGTGCCGATATCTTTAAATTTATCAGCGATAAAATGCCGAAATTCCACCCGATTTCCATATCGGGCTATCATATTCAGGAAGCGGGAGCGACTGCCGATATTGAGTTGGCATACACCCTTGCCGACGGTTTGGAATACATCAAAACTGGACTTTCCACTGGAATGAAAATCGACGAATTTGCCCCTCGCCTTTCGTTTTTCTGGGGGATTGGAATGAACCATTTCATGGAAATTGCCAAGATGCGTGCCGGTAGAATGATTTGGGCAAAACTAGTTCAACAATTCAATCCAAAAGATCCTAAACCCTTAGCCTTGCGAACCCATTGTCAAACATCGGGTTGGAGTTTGACCCTTCAAGATCCTTTTAATAATGTGGCGCGAACCTGTATCGAAGCGGCCGCAGCAGTCTTTGGCGGCACACAATCCTTACACACCAACGCCTTGGATGAAGCAATTGCTTTGCCCACGGATTTCTCGGCAAGAATTGCCAGAAACACCCAAATCTATTTACAGCAAGAAACCAAAAT
>CANHNG010000222.1 GCA_947461915.1 Flavobacteriaceae bacterium | reverse complement strand
TCTTGGCGCGATTTGCTTTTGCAGGTTCTGGCCTTGGGTTGGCGACGCATCCATTCGAGTTCTTTAACAAACAAGTTTTGGGCTTTGTCTACACTCGAATTTTCGGAAGCAATGCGCTCCTCTTTCTTCTCTAAATAATAGGAGTAATTGCCTTTGTATTGGTATATTTTTCCGTTGTCAAGTTCAATGATTTCGTTACAAACTCGCTCCAAAAAGAAACGGTCGTGTGTAACCATAAACAGGGTGATATTCTCTTTGGCAAAATAGCTTTCCAGCCATTCAATCATCTCCAAGTCTAGATGATTCGTGGGTTCATCCAGAATCAACAAGTCGGGACGGTTGATTAAAATTATGGCGAGAGACAACCGTTTTTTCTGTCCTCCCGAAAGGTTTTTTACTTTCAATTTAAAGTCTTCCAACTTCAATTTGAACAAAATTTGCTTGTATTGGGTTTCAAAATCCCAGGCATTGTGTTGGTCCATTCCGTCGAAAGCTTTTTGGTAGGCTTCTTCATCTTCAGGATTTTCCAATGCTTTTTCGTAGGCTTCAATCACCTTCAAACTTTCGTTATCTGAGGCGAAAATACTTTCCTCAATTGTTAATTCATCTTGTAATTTATTGTCTTGTGACAGAAAAGACATTCGAATGCTTTTTCGAAGTATTACTTGTCCAGTATCAGGTTCGTCAAATCCGTTAATGATGTTCATTATGGTGGTTTTTCCGGAACCATTTTTGGCTATGAAAGCAATTTTTTGGTCTTTATTAATCCCGAAAGAAATGTTTTCAAAAAGGCTACGCTCTCCAAAAGATTTCGAAATATTTTCTACTGATAAGTAATTCACAAGTGTAATTTTTTGCAAAAGTAAGTCATTGCAAGGCACGAAGCAATCTTTTAATTTTTCCGCTTCTTGAAATTATTTTGTACATTTGAATTCTAAAATTGTTTTATTATGAGCAAGCCAAAAAAACATAGTATAACTAAAAAAACAAATCTTGTTCAAGAGCCACCAATTGAATATAAATCTGAATTTGTTTTAGATCATGAAATATCACAATTATTGGAAAAACTGATAAAAAAGGGTATCGAACAATGCGAAAAAGGAGAAACCACTTCGCATGAAGTTGTTATGTCAAGAATTAAGCAAAAATTCAACCTTCCTCTTTAATGTTGAAAGTTAAATGGTCTACTTTAGCAGAAACCACTTTAGTAGACGAAATTGATTTCATTATTAAGAAATGGAATTCAGCCGAAGCGGACAAATTTGTATCATTAGTCTATGATTATTTAGAGAAGTTGACAAAAAATCCCGAAATCGGAATTTTCAATTCAAAATCCAATTGTTATTCAATCGTTATTTCAAAACAAACTACCTTATTTTATAAAATTTTGGAATCTGAAAAAAAAGTAGCACTTATTTTATTTTGGAACAATAAACAAAATCCGGCTTATCTTAAAAAAATGTTGCACGAATCGTATTAAATTATTTTATGCAACTATCCATCATCATTCTCAATTATAATGTACGCTATTTTCTGGAGCAATGTGTTCTAAGTGTCGAAAATGCTATAAAAAACACTGACGCAGAAATCATTGTCATCGATAATAATTCTTCCGACGACAGTTGTGCCATGATGAAACTGCGTTTTCCTAACGTCAAATTAATTGAGAACAAGGAAAATTTAGGTTTCCCAAAAGGCAATAACATTGGGGTTGCTCAAGCTAAAGGCGAATATATTTGCATTCTCAATCCCGATACCGTTGTTGCTGAAGATGCTTTTACGAAAGTGTTGGCTTTTGCCAAAAAGCAATCCCATTTAGGAATTGTCGGCGTGAAACTCATCGACGGAACGGGTAATTTTCTACCCGAAAGTAAACGGGGTATTCCAACACCTTGGGTTGCTTTTACCAAAATCACGGGCTTGTATAAAATTTTTCCGAAATCAAGAATCTTCGGGAAATATTATGCCCAACATCTATCAGAAAATGAAACCGGAAAAGTTGATATCCTTGTAGGGGCTTTTATGGTAATGAAACGGAATTTGTATAATGAAATCGGCGGTTTTGACGAGAATTGTTTTATGTATTCGGATGATATTGACTTGTCGTATAGGGTGTTAAAAACAGGAAAATCGAACTATTATTTTGATGGAACCTCGGTCATGCATTATAAAGGGGAAAGCACCGTTAAGGATGGAACTTATATGAAACGATTTCAGGAAGCAATGAATTTTTTCTATAAAAAGCATTTTAAAGTTTCCTTTTTCTTCTCCGTTTTCATGAAAATTGGAATCCTGTTTTTTTCTTTCGTTAAAATGTTTCAAGGGACTCCAAATCAGAAAATAAATCCGGAAAATTATATTTTAGTTTCCGAAGACGAACTTTTAAGAGAAGAATTGCAAAATAAATTAAGAAGTCCAATACAACTTCAAAAGGCATCGCAGATAGTTTTTCAAAATAATAATTCGGAGATTATTTTTGATCAAAATTACACTAGTTTTAAGGATATAATTGTCGCTTTTGAAACGAATAAAAACAAAGGACTATCTTTTAAAATTCTTCCCAAATCATCCCGTTTTTTGATTGGAAGCAACAGTAGTTTTGACAGAGGAGAAGTCATAAATTTTTAGGAATTGCAATTTTTGAATTCGTGTATATTTGTCCAATTCGGGGCTAAAACTAAAAATAATTACTAATTTTGCAAGCAGAAAAACAAAACCAACTTCATAGGTAACAATATGGCAAGATTTGAATTGAAACTTCCTAAAATGGGAGAAAGTATTGCTGAAGCAACCATTACAAATTGGTTGAAACAAGTTGGCGAGACAATTGAAGCCGATGAAGCTGTAGTGGAAATTGCCACTGACAAGGTGGATAGTGAAGTGCCAAGTGAAGTTTCAGGGCTTTTAGTTGAGCAATTGTTTGCAAAAGGTGATTTGGTTCAAGTGGGTCAAACCATTGCCATTATCGAAACGCAAGGTGATAATGTTGTTGAAACTTTTAAACAAGAAGTCGGTACTCCGATTGAAGTGGCAACAATTGAAAAAAGTATTGAAGATGCTAAGGAATCTGTTGCTTCGCCAACAAATTTCTCCGATTCCGATAAATTCTTTTCTCCATTAGTGAAAAATATTGCGAAAGAAGAAGGCGTTTCTCTTTCTGAATTAGAAACCATTAACGGAACCGGAAAAGAGGGAAGAGTTACCAAAAATGACATATTAGATTTTATTGCCCATAAAAAAACGGAGCCAAGAGCCAAGAGCCAAGAGTCAATTGCCGAAACAACACCTAATCCTATCCTTAGCGGAGTCGAAGGGCAAAAAACAACACTCATTTCTGTAAACGGTGGTGATGAAATCATCGAGATGGATCGGATGCGAAAGCTGATTTCGGGCTATATGATGGCTTCGATTCAAACCGCGGCTCACGTGCAATCGTTCCTAGAAGTTGATGTGACCAATATTGTAAAATGGAGGGAAAAGGTCAAAGTCGCTTTCGAAAAAAGAGAAGGAGAGAAACTGACTTACACCCCTATTTTCATGGAAGCTGTCGCCAAAGCGTTGAAGGATTTTCCGATGATGAATATTTCTATCGATGGAGATTACATTATCAAAAAGAAAAACATCAATCTTGGAATGGCAGCGTCTTTACCGAATGGTAATCTGATTGTTCCAGTTATAAAAAATGCAGATCAATTGAATTTGGTAGGAATGGCCAAAGCTGTAAATGACTTAGGAAACCGCGCCAAAACAGGAAAGCTTAAGCCAGATGATACCCAGGGCGGAACTTACACGGTTACTAATGTGGGAACTTTTGGAAGTGTTTTCGGAACACCAATTATCAACCAGCCACAAGTTGGAATATTAGCACTTGGAGTCATTCGCAAAGTCCCAGCCGTAATCGAAACTCCTGAAGGGGATTTTATAGGCATTCGCCAAAAAATGTTCCTTTCGCACAGTTATGACCATCGTGTAATTGATGGCGCACTTGGTGGAAGTTTTGTAAAACGCGTTGCAGATTATCTTGAAGCATTTGATGTGGACAGCGATTTTTAATTTTACAATTTTAAAAATATTCAAAACCCAACCACTTTATAAATGGATTGGGTTTTTTACTTTTTAG
>CANHNG010000221.1 GCA_947461915.1 Flavobacteriaceae bacterium | reverse complement strand
AAAAATGTATTTGAGCAAATAAGTTTGAGTTTTGTATATTGAAAAAGCCCCAATCACGGGGCTTTTTTGATTTTTAAAGTATGCATTAGTTCTATTTGAATTTTTCATTACCTTTGTTTATTAAATTTGCCTAAATGATAAACAATACAGGAGATGTTAAAAGTGTATTCAGTATAAAAGATCTTGAAAATCTTTCAGGTATAAAAGCGCATACGATACGAATTTGGGAAAAAAGATACAATGTTCTGGAACCGATGCGAACGGAAACCAATGTAAGGTTGTACGACTTGGCTAGTTTGCAAAAACTTTTGAATATTACTTTACTTCATGATTATGGTTATAAAATTTCCAAAATAGCCAGTTACCCCGAAGAGGAAATACCAGTATTGGTGCGAGAAATTATATCAGAAAAAAGCGCTAAAAATCATGCGATTAGTGCCTTTAAAATGGCGATGATGAATTTTGACCAAGAGCTATTTTTTACTACTTATGCCCAATTGCTTTCTGAAAAATCATTTAAAGAAGTGTTCTACCAGGTATTCATTCCACTGATGACCGAAATGGGTTTGTTATGGCAATCTGATACCATATCTCCAGCCCATGAGCATTTCATTAGCTATTTAATAAAACAAAAATTATTGATAAATACAGAAAAACTTCAGGTTTTAAGGCCTACTAAAACTGATAAGGTTTTTGTTCTTTCCCTTCCCATGAACGAAGTACATGAACTTGGGCTCATGTATCTGAATTACGAGACTTTGCTACATGGCTATAAAACCATTTATCTAGGAGAAAGTGTCCCAATTGAAAGTTTAACAGATTTGAAAAAACATTTTGAATCTATTGTTTTCGTTTCCTATCTAACAGTGCAGCCGGATAAAGATTCGGTCAACGACTATGTAAATAAAATGATAGCGGAATTATTCGACGAAAATACTGAGCTTTGGTATGTAGGCAGAATGGTCGAGTTTATCAAACAAGATGGTTTTTCAAATAAAATTAAAATATTTGATACCATAGCCGATTTAGTGAACCAAATGCAATAGCAATGTTGAAACATTTTATATTTTTACTAAACAAATGAAAAAAACAAAAACAATCACCATAATAGGTTCTGGGTTTTCTGCTTTGGCAGCTTCCTGCTATTTGGCCCAAAGCGGTTTTCAAGTTACCATACTCGAGAAAAACAGAACGGTTGGGGGAAGGGCTAGACAACTAATCAAAGAGGGTTTCACTTTCGACATTGGTCCCACATGGTATTGGATGCCGGATGTATTCGAGAAATTTTTTGCTGATTTTGACAAAAAACCTTCAGACTATTATGCATTGGATAAATTAAATCCTGCTTACGAAGTATATTTTGATACCCTAAGCTCGATTGAAATACCTGACAATCTTCCGGAAATTCTTTCGATTTTCGAAAAAGAAGAAAAAGGAAGCGCCATGCATCTCGACAAATTTTTGAAGGAAGCCCAATTTAATTATGATGTTGCCATAAAAGATTTGGTTTACAGACCAGGAATAACCATTACAGAGTTGATCACCCCGGTTACAATCCAAAAGGTAAACCAGTTTTTTTCGAGTATACGTACCAAGGTCCGAAAAAAAATAAAAAGTCATAAACTGAGGCAAATAATGGAATTTCCCGTTTTGTTTCTCGGTGCAAAACCGTCTGATACCCCGTCATTTTATAGTTTTATGAATTACGCCGATTTTGGATTGGGGACATGGCACCCAAAAGGAGGGATGTACCAAGTTATAAATGGGATGGTTGAATTGGCAGAATCATTAGGCGTAAAAATTGAAACCAACCAAAACGTCGAGAAAATCAATGTGGAGAATGGCGTGGTAAAAAGCGTTGTTTCAAATGGAATCAATATAGTATCCGATATCGTTTTGAGCGGTGCCGATTACCATCATACGGAAACCTTGTTAGACCAAAAATACAGAGGGTATTCAGAGAAATATTGGGATAGCAAAGTTTTTGCTCCATCTTCCTTGTTGTTTTATGTAGGGTTTGACAAAAAAATTGACAACGTTTCGCATCATACTTTATTCTTCGATACTGATTTTGATGTGCATGCAAACGCTATTTATGATAACCCAAAATGGCCCGAAAAACCACTTTTTTATGCTAGTTTTCCAAGTAAGACGGATTCAACCGTTGCACCGGAAGGAACAGAAGCGGGGATATTTTTGATACCAATTGCTCCGGGAATTGAAGATACTCCAGAAATCAGGGAGAAGTATTTTCAAAATATTATTAGTAGATTTGAAACCTTAACGAATCAGAGTGTTTCCGAAAATATTATGTTTAGGGAGAGTTTTTGTGTGAATGATTTCGTTAATGATTACAATTCATACAAAGGAAATGCCTATGGATTGGCTAATATTTTGACACAAACCGCCTTTTTAAGGCCTAAGATAAAAAGTAAAAGAGTCGAGAATTTATATTTTACCGGACAGTTGACAGTGCCAGGACCAGGAGTTCCGCCTTCGTTGATTTCAGGTAAGATTGTATCAGATTTAATTAATAAGAAATTTTCAGAGCAATAAACATGAAGCAATTATTTGATGAAGTATCTTTCAAATGCAGCAAACTCGTAACGAAAAATTACAGTACTTCATTTTCATTAGCGGTAAAAATGTTATCTCCTGATGTGAGGGATGCCATTTACAGTATTTATGGGTTTGTTCGTTTTGCCGACGAAATCGTGGATTCCTTTCACGATTTCGATAAAGAAATTTTAATAACCGATTTCGAAAAAGACTATTACAAAGCTTTTATTTCCGGAATAAGTCTCAATCCTATATTGAATTCCTTTCAAAAAACGGTCAAGAAATATAACATAACCGACGATTTAATTCAGGCTTTCCTGAAGAGTATGAAGTTGGATTTAGTGAAATTGGATTACAAAGACAAAGAGGAATATAACGACTATATATATGGGTCGGCCGATGTTGTTGGTCTGATGTGCCTCAAAGTTTTTGTGGGTGGAGATGTTCAGAAATACGAACAGCTAAAAGATGAAGCGATGCGCCTGGGTTCAGCCTTTCAAAAAGTTAATTTTCTGAGGGATTTGAAAGATGATAATTTAATTTTGAATCGTAATTATTTTCCGGGACTTGACTTAAATTCTTTTGATGAGAATTCAAAAAAAATCATTATATCCGAAATAGAAGAGGATTTTAGGATTGCCTATAAAGGAATTACGAATTTGCCAATAGAAGCAAAATTTGGTGTTTATACTGCATTTATATATTATAAAAAGCTTTTGAAAAAATTAGAAAACACGCCTTGTCACCAAATTGGAACTTCAAGAATACGGGTTTCCAATTATGTCAAATTTGGATTATTGGCAAAATCTTTTGTAACTTACAAGTTGAAATTAGTTTAGTCTTATTGCGGATTTTAAACTGTTTTATAAATTTATTAAAAAATAATGATGTTGTTTTTTTTAATTTTTCTTGGTACTTTTTTACTGATGGAATGTATCACTTGGTGTACTCATAAATTCGTTATGCACGGTTTTTTGTGGTGTCTTCATGCTGATCATCACCAGCCCAAATACGCCCATGTTTTCGAAAGAAACGACGTTTTTTTCATAATCTTTGCCATTCCAAGCATTCTTTTGTTTTATTTTGGTGCACAAGACGGTTTTGATTACCGATTCTTCATTGGATTGGGAATTTTTGCTTACGGTTTGAGCTATTTTATTGTACATGACATCATCATCCATCAACGGTTGAAGTTATTTAAAAATACCAAAATCAAATATTTGATAGCGCTTCGCAAAGGTCACAAAGTACACCACAAACACTTGGGAAAAGAAGACGGCGAATGTTTTGGAATGCTTTTTGTGCCTTTTAAATACTTTAAAATTTAATATGTCGTTATATCTGATTTTAAATATCGCTTCCTTATTGGTTCCATTTTTATACAGTTTTGATAACAGGATGAGGTATATAAAACGGTGGAAAGCTGTTTTTTCGGCCATAATCCTGACGGCCATATTCTTTATTATTTGGGATATTATTTTTACCAAAATAGGCGTTTGGAGTTTCAATCCCCGCTATCATTCTGGAATTGAATTTTTTGATTTACCTATCGAGGAATGGCTTTTTTT
>CANHNG010000220.1 GCA_947461915.1 Flavobacteriaceae bacterium | reverse complement strand
TTAAGGTTTGCCACAAAACAAGATGTACAATGAATGAACCCCTTATTTTAAAAGGGTTTGTAAAGGTAGGGGTCACAATGATTTTGAAATTTTAAAGTGCCCAGAATTGTACCCCTTTAAAATGAGAAACTATGAATAATTTGGATAGGGAGATAGGGAGTAAATTAAAAAACCCTCTAAATCATACGATTTAAAAGGTTTTGGTAGGTTTTTTGAAATTACTAGCGGAGAGTAAGGGATTCGAACCCTTGGTACAGTTTCCCATACGCATGTTTAGCAAACATGTCCTTTCGGCCACTCAGGCAACTCTCCAATATAAGAACTTATATTACTTTTAAGCGGTTGCAAATTTAGCTTTCTATTCTATATTTCACAAATAATAAACGGCTTTTTTAAAATGTTTTTTTTATTCTTAAATTAAAAACAGTAACAATCAAATGGATAGCCAATTAAACCCAACTCACAAACCCCTCTTTATTAAAAAAAATAGAATCCAAATTTATTGGATTAATGGCGTAATAATATCAAAAATCAAATTTGCTATTCGAACAAAATGATTAAATTAGCAACACAAATAAACATCCGAATATCCCATGAATAAAAAAATTGTTATAGTTTCAGCTTTAAGAACGCCTATAGGAAGTTTTATGGGAGGTTTATCTACCGTTCCCGCACCTATATTGGGTGCTGTAGCCATAAAAGCAGCATTAGATAGAATATTGTTAGATCCCCATTTAGTTGATGAAGTTTTTATGGGCAATGCGATTCAAGCCGGTGTTGGACAAGCTCCTGCCAGACAAGCGGCTATTTATGCAGGTTTGCCAAATTTCGTAATTTGCACTACCGTTAATAAAGTCTGTGCCTCCGGGATGAAGTCGGTTATGTTGGGTGCGCAAGCAATACAAAATGGAGATGCAGAAATTGTTGTTGCCGGCGGAATGGAAAACATGAGTTTGATTCCTCACTACCTGCATTTGCGAAATGGCCATAAATTAGGACCCACTACAATGGTTGATGGAATGCAGAAAGACGGATTAACGGACGCTTACGATAATAATGCCATGGGCGTTTGTGCCGACTTGTGTGCGACTAAATACAACATTACTAGAGAACAACAGGATAATTTTGCTATCCAATCATATAAACGCGCCAAGAAAGCATGGGATACCGGAAAATTTGACAATGAAGTAGCCCCTGTTTTAATTCCACAAAGAAAAGGAGAGCCAATCGTAGTCTCTATAGACGAAGAATTCACGAATGTGAAAATAGATAAAATTCCTTCACTAAATCCTGCTTTCACAAAAGAAGGAACCGTGACTGCCGCCAATGCCTCAACCATAAATGATGGAGCTGCTGCCTTAGTGATGATGAGTGAAGAAAAAGCAGTATCCCTAGAATTAAAACCATTAGCATACATACGAGGCTATGCTGATGCAGCTCAAGAACCCAAATGGTTTACTACTTCCCCGTCAATTGCCATCCCTAAAGCCTTGGAAAAAGCAGGTTTGTCAATTGGCGATGTTGATTTTTTTGAATTTAATGAAGCCTTTGCCGTTGTGGGGTTGGTTAATTCAAAAATACTGGGAATAGATGATTCCAAAGTAAATATTAATGGTGGAGCAGTAGCTATGGGACATCCACTTGGATGTTCCGGCGCGCGCATTATCGTTACCCTATTAAATGTATTAGAACAAAATAATGGAAAAATTGGTGTTGCCGCTATTTGCAATGGTGGTGGTGGTGCTTCGGCTATTGTAATTGAAAGAATTTAATTAAAAATTAAAATTTAACCCGGAATTAATTTAGTTTTGCAAACGATACGACATTGATTTTAATTCGTGATTTTTAATTTTTAATTGTAAAAAATGTTCGGAATTTGTAATCTAGCCATGATCCCACTTAGATCGGAACACAGTGATAAAAGCGAAATAGTTTCCCAGGTGTTATTTGGGGAACATTTTGAAATTACAGAACAATTGAAACAATGGTACCGTATCAAATTACAATATGATTCCTATGAAGGCTGGATAGATTCCAAGCAAATTCAGCTGATTTCGAAATCGGATTTTAACCAATTATCAAATGATGCCATTATCTTAAATGGAGATTTGATAGAATATATTACTACCCCAGCGGATTTATTAATGCCCATTCCACTTGGATCTTCATTATCCTTTTTAAATCATGCTGAGATAAATACTTCTAATTTTAACTTTGAAGGAACAAAAATCAGTGGCATAAAAGCAAAGGAGGGCATTTTAAACACCGCATTTATGTATTTGCACGCACCTTACCTTTGGGGAGGAAAAACTCCTTTTGGGATTGATTGCTCCGGATTTACGCAAATGGTTTATAAACTCAATGGCTATAAATTGCAGCGAGATGCTTCCCAACAAGCATTACAGGGAGAAGCTCTTAGTTTTATAGAAGAAAGTGAACCTGGCGATTTAGCATTTTTTGATAATGAAGAAGGAAACATTATCCATGTAGGTATTATTATGGAGAATAATTATATTATTCACGCTAGCGGGAAAGTAAGAATTGACAGACTAGACCATTTAGGAATTTATAATCCTGAATCCAATAAACATACTCACAAACTTAGGGTCATCAAAAAAATCATAAATAGTGCCCTTTTATAAAAATTCTTTTGAATCAAAACAAGATTTGATTGGAATCAATTTTAAAACTTTTTGAAATTGTTCTTGTTTTGAGATATTGGAATTGTCAAATTCTATAGCGTCTTTCGCTTTCACAAGCGGAGAATCCTCGCGATGGGTGTCAATATAATCGCGCTCTTCAACATTCTTTAAAACTTCTTCAAAAGTTACGGCATCCCCTTTTCCTTGCAATTCTATAAATCGTCTTTCGGCACGTGTTATGGGGCTTGCCGTCATAAATATTTTCAGCTCTGCATCAGGAAATACGACTGTTCCAATATCCCTTCCATCCATGACAATACCTTTATCTTTCCCCATTTCTTGTTGTTGTACGACAAGCATGGAACGGACTTCCGAAATTTCGGCAACTTTACTCACATAATTAGAAACTTCAATAGTTCTAATTTCTTTTTCAACATTAACACCGTTCAAATACATTTCGGCAAAACCCAAATCAGGATTGAATTTGAACATTAATTTTACATGAGGCAAACTGTTGATAAGTGATTGTTTATCAAAAAAATCTTTCCCAATATATCCATTCTGCATTGCAAATAAAGCAACTGCACGATACATGGCTCCCGTATCGACGTAAACATAGCCTAAATGTTTCGCCAATTCTTTTGCCAGTGTACTTTTTCCAGTTGACGAAAATCCGTCTATTGCTATGGTAATATTCTTATTCAAAGTTTAGATTTAAAGTTTAAAAGATACAAAACAAATTATTCTTGAAAGTTAATGGTTAAACCAAACAAGCTTGTGTTTCCTGCTAGCGTATATTTTGAATAGGAATAATTGAATTTTAATTTGTTGAATTTCAATCCAAAACCTAAAGAAATACCAGAAAAAGTACGTTGTTCCAATAATTTTAATTCTTGTGATCTTCTAAAATTGTAACCCAACCGAAGATTAAAGGATCTTTTAGGAAAAAGTTCTACCCCAAAAATCACATGTCGCAAAGCATTACCAAAAAAAGATACTTTTTTTTCGGTTTTACTTCCATCAAGAGAGGTTTGGGCCTGAGCAGGATTAGAAAAAGAAATGTTCCATTGCTGTAAATTATCAAGCGTTAAATGCCACCTAATAGGCACATTATCTAATTCTTGAGACACACCAGCCATAATTTGCAAGGGCAATTTTTCATTTGTGCCATTATAGGTAGTAAACTGTGTTCCTATATTTCGAACCACTAAAGCCCAATTGACATCATTGGCCTCATCAATAAAAATAGCCCCCAAATCAATAGCCCCTCCAAAGGAATGGTAACTTTCCAAGGTGGAAGAAATCAGTTTTCCATTAGCACCAATAAAAAGATTGCTATTGGGTACATTATAGGCATAGCCGAATGAAAGCGCTATTTCACTACCCGTAAATTGGGATGTGGATTGACCATTTTCATCATAACCGTCAAACTTACCATAATTTAAATAATTTATTCCTGCTTGAAGAGTTTGTAAATGACGGTCATACGTATAGGCA
>CANHNG010000219.1 GCA_947461915.1 Flavobacteriaceae bacterium | reverse complement strand
GAAATAGTTCGTTTTCCATTAATTGCTCCAAAGTTTCTTCCAAGACAGGCAGTCCCAAATGCGAATCGACATTTGTGTTTCCGTGACCTGGAAAATGTTTTAGACAACCTAAAACCCCAACTTCATTCATTCCGCGTAAATATTCAATTGCAAATAGAGCAACTTTTTCTTTGTTCTGTCCAAAAGAACGATAGCCTATTACAGGATTATTCGGATTGTTGTTGATGTCAGCTAAAGGCGCCAAATTGTAATGAATCCCGGCCGACTTTAAGTCCAAGCCAATTTGTTTTCCCACTTCGTAAACCAAGTGTTTAGCACTATTGGGCAAAGCACCAAGTGTTATGGCATAGGGATATTGTGGTGTTTTTTCGACTCGCATAGCTAAGCCCCATTCTGCATCAATACTCATCAAAAGTGGAGTAGAGGCACATTTTTGAAAACGAATGACAAGTTCCTTTAAACGTTCGTAACTGTCATCATTGAATGTTACTTTTTTCTTGGTTTCATAATTGGTCGCGGCACTTGCCCGACTATGAAAAAAGGTTAGACCGCCAATATTATGATCCTTAATCAAACGCTCTGTTTCCTGAATGTTTTCTTCGGTGTCATTGATAAAAACGGCTGGAAAAAAGAATTGTCCTATTTTTTGTTCTAGTGTCATTAGTTAGAATTTAGGCTCCTGATTTCTTTCCGAAGTCTTTTGGAAAAATCAAGAATCTTGACAAAATTAGACCTGGAATTGTAGCTAGAAATACCCAAACAAAGAAATTAGTGTAACCCAAATATTCCTGAATATACCCGCTCAACATTCCGGGAAGCATCATTCCCAAAGCCATGAATCCCGTAGCAATAGAATAATGGGAAGTTTTAGACTCTCCGTCGGCAACGTAAATCAAGTACATCATAAAAGCAGCAAAGCCAAATCCATAACCAAATTGTTCCGCAATTACGGTGGCGTAAACATAGAAAATAGACGCAGGATGAAAATGGGATAATAAAATGAATCCAATTATGGGCAAGTGCATGGTTAGAATCATAGGCAACATCCATTTCCCTAACCCTTGTTTGGAAATGGCTATTCCGCCTAAAATCCCTCCAATGGTAAGTGCCAATACGCCAAAAGTTCCGTAAATAATTCCGACGTCTTGTGTGGTTAAACCCATTCCTCCGACCGATTTTTCATTAATTAAAAAAGGAGTCAACATTTTTAATAATTGGGATTCTCCCAGCCTGAAAAATAAGATGAAAGCCAAAGCCAAACCAATTTGTTTCTTTTGGAAGAAAGAGGAAAAAACGGTTCCAAAACTTACTTTTGGAGTCAGTTCTAATTCATTTCCTGTGGTTTTCATTTCTGTTTTTGGAGTGAAAAAATAATTATAAATCGTAATTACAGCCATAATTAAACCAACAATAATCATGGTGTAAGACCACGCTTTTGTTTTGTCTCCATATTGCTCTTCTAAATATCCGGCAATGATAACTATCAATCCATTTCCTGTAAGCATAGATAGTCGATAAAAGGTGCTTCTAATCCCTAAAAAAAAAGATTGTTGCTCTTTGGCTAAAGCCAACATATAAAAACCATCGCTGGCAACATCATTCGATGCGGAAGCAAAGGCAGCAACCCAAAAAACAGCTAAGCTCAAAATGAAAAAATGGCTCGTTGGAATCGTTAATCCAACCACAAGAAAAGCAATCGAAATGAATAATTGCATCGCTAAAAACCAATTTCTTTTAGTGGAATATAAATCAATAAAAGGGCTCCATAAGGGTTTAATTACCCAAGGTAAATACAATAAGCTAGTGTAAATACCAATATCTTCATTGTTGATTCCAAGGCTTTTGTACATAATTACCGAAACCGAAATTACGATTGCATAAGGTAGGCCAGAGGCAAAATTTAAAACAGGTATCCAATACCAGGGCTTAGAGTCAGTTTTCATTTAGTTTATTTTAGTTTCTTTGGTTAAATTTACAATCGTTGCTTCGCTTTCATTGCCATAAAAATCGATAAAGGTAATGGCGCAAGTATTATTTTCGTCTTCTTTTCTTATGGGAATAGTAACCTTGAAAGAGTCGCATTTTTCCGCTAAAGTTATCTTGTCTATGATTTGACTTGGATTATTCACATCAATTTTAGACGTTTTTTTGGCGCGATAAACCATCACATATCGAACTTGGCAATTCGATGGATATTTGACGGTACAACTAGAATTGATAGAATCTTTTGAAATGCTATTTACCGACGGGCAATCAATTAGTATCTTTTTCGAATTGGGCACGGCATATGGAAGTGCAGGATATTTGTATTGATTTTCCAATAATAATTGGGCAACATTTTGATTTTTTTTCACGAACGATTTGGCACTAAAAAAGGCATTTCCCTGAATGTTTTTATAGGTTCGGGTAATATTGATCTGATTTGGAATTTCATAAGGATTATTCCATTTTTTATCGGAATCGGTGTTTATTTTATAAGTTCCGTTTCCAATGTAAATAGCCGTATTTTTTGAGTTTTCCGACCACCATTTCAATAGTTTTGAATAAGAAGCTTTTGGGTGATCCAAACTCCAATAGAGTTGGGGAACTAAATAATCAATCCAGTTATTTTCCATCCAAGCCAACGGATCTGCGTATAAATCATCATAATTAGTTTGACCGGCTTCTGTTTCAGAGCCTTTTGGATCTACTGATTTATTTCGCCAAACTCCAAACGGACTGATGCCAAATTGTACCCATGGCTTGATGTTTTTTATAGAAATGGAAACGCACTTTACAAGGTTATTCACATTTGAGCGTCTCCAATCTTCGAGACTTAGCCCACCCCCGTATTTTATAAAAGATGCTGTGTCATTGAATTCTTCCCCTTTTATTCTATAAGGATAAAAATAGTCATCGAAGTGAATGGCATCTATATCATATTTTAGAACCACCTCATTTACGACAGTAACCAAATGAGTTTGAACTTCTGGTAAGGCAGGATTGTAGTAGTATTTGCCGCCATATTTAATCATCCATTCGGGATGTTTGTAAAAATCATGGTTTGGATTTAATATTTCTGTTCTGCTGTCCATTGTGGCGCGGTACGGATTGAGCCAAGCGTGAAATTCAAAACCTCTGGCGTGCGCTTCGGTAATCATCCACTCCAACGGATCAAAATAAGGACTAGGTGCTTTCCCTTCTTTTCCTGTCAAGTATCGGGACCATGGTGCTAAATCAGTAGGATAAAATGCATCGCCTGCACTCCTGATTTGGACAATCACGGCATTGTAATTCATTTTTTTATAAGTGTCCAAAATTTCGATAAAATCGACTTTTTGCTTTTCGACGGCATCAATATTGCTCTTTGGCCAATCAATATTTGCAACAGTGGCAATCCATACAGCCCTAAATTCGTTCTTGGGATTTGTCGCTGTTTCCTGTGCATTTCCATTCCAAAACGAAAGCATAAAAAAGCAAATCATTGCTAATAAGGACTTGTAATTGTTCATTTTCATTCTAAATTATGTAAAAATCAAAAGTAGTTTTTTTGGATAAGTTTTTCCTATAAATTTTTGATAAAATTTTACATTTTATGCAAAGCAATTTCTTTGCCAAATATTTTCCAATTTCTTTTTTGGAAAAAACCATGCCAATAAACGAGAGTTTTTATTGAAATTCTGTTTTTCTTATTTGATTTATTAAATTTTGATGCGCTAATGTTTTTATATTTGTCGATAATATGACCAGATTTATGCCGACCGAATTTCAATTGCAACAATTATCCGAATCATTAGAAGGAAAACTTCTGTTTGATAATCTCCATAAAACAATATACGCTACCGATGCTTCCGCTTACAGAATGCTTCCGCTTGCTGTTGCTTATCCAAAAAATAGCGAGGATATTGTCAAATTGATACAATTTGCAACCGAAAATAAAATCTCGCTTACGCCAAGAACTGCAGGAACTTCATTGGCAGGACAAACGGTTGGCAACGGAATAATTGTGGATGTTTCGAAATATTTTACCAGGATTATTTCATTTGACGCTGATAAAAAGACAGTTACAGTTCAACCGGGTGTTATTCGGGATGAGTTGAATTTATACTTAAAGCCTTACGGATTGTTTTTTGGCCCCAATACTTCTACTTCCAATCGCTG
>CANHNG010000218.1 GCA_947461915.1 Flavobacteriaceae bacterium | reverse complement strand
TTTGGTACTTCCCGGGGTTACCGCATTCACCTGACTGATGGGAACCGTAGCCGCCGCATCCCAGGGTAAAATGGCTGTTTCCGAATGGGCTTCAACGAAAGTTTCCGCTTCAAAATCAACCTCGGCACCAGCCGAAATGATTTTATAATGCGTGGTTCCTGATGGAGCTGCAATCATATTGGCAGGAATAAACGAATCCAGATCAACAGAGATTGCTCCAGAACCACGGTCAATTACCGCCACGAATGGGGCAAACAAACTCGTGCCTAGTTTCCCTCTGATGTTGAATTCAAATCCGGTAAGCAACTCCGCCTCACCATCGATGACATTGCGCAATCCCCTTACGCTTATCATATCAGCTTGAATGACCTTGACCATCGCTTGTGTCAATCGACTCACCATTCTGCCGTCGGCAGAGTTGATAAGCAATGATCTCAATGATGTTCTTAGAATCTTTCCAGCCGTCCCGGCTCTACCAAATTCGGAACCGTTTTCCCGGGTTCTCTGGAAAGCAGGATCGTTCTTGATTCTGCTGGCTTCAATCCCTCCCTTTTCTCGAGCCAAATGCCCATCCTTTGTTTTGTAAAAAGTAATATCTCCGATAGTACCTTTCAACTTAATTATGCCTTTTTGCCTTGCCATAATTTCTAAAATTTTAAATTAATACTGTTTCAAATTCCCTCAATACCCATCCTGTTGCAACACCTTTCGATTGATTTCAAAACAAAGATTACAATTAAACTATTAATTAATGTTATGGTAGTATTCCGTATGTCACTATCTGTCATTAATGTCATAAATCGTCACAAATGAAACGTTATAATAATCTAAAATTGGAGTAAATTGCTACTTAAAACAAAGACAAATTTTCACTAATTTTATTTCGAATCAACGGCAATAATTGTAGCGTTCAAAAGCGAATCAAAGCCTAATCAAAAGTATAGATAGTGTATGAAAACTGAAATAAAGAGAGTGTGTATTTACCCAAAGGACATACAGCGTATTACAGGGAAGAGTTATCGACAAAGTATCCGATTGTTAAACAAGCTAAAAAAGGACTTTAATAAGATTCAAAGTAGCCTAGTAAGTGTGGAAGAATTTTGTGATTACACGGGTTTAAAATACGAACACGTAGAACCTCATATAAAAGGGTAAAATGTTTAAACCTATTTGTTTTTTGAATTACTTATTCATTAATATTCCATATATTTGTATGTGTAAGATTTGTCAAAAAAGATTTGTTTTTTTGAGGTTCAAAATCGAGACCCTAGAATTATATTTTGAAAAAACCTTGTTAAACAAGGTATATTGGTTGGTAATACAAATCCCTTCCTCTCTGCAAAATAAATTTTCAAAAACTAATTAAAGGCAACCGAAAGGTTGCCTTTTTTTGTAATTTTAACCAAAAATCTATTATGCGTTTATTTCTAAAAACAGTTCTCTTGTTCGCTGTAGGCCAAGTTTTTTCGCAAAACACTACTCCTGAAACCTTGCCTCTAGCAAAAATAGATTCGCTCTACAGAGAAGATCAATTCTATTTTGGATTTACTTTTAATTCCTTGCAAAAAAAGCCGGCAGGCTTAATTCAAGATAAATTTTCATCTGGATTTGCTGCAGGATTCCTTAGAGACATGCCTTTTAATAAAAAGAGATCCTTTGCAATCGCCTCTGGAATGGGATTTTCTTTCAACACCTATAATCAGAATCTTAAAATCTCAAACTCTAGTCCAACAAACAAGTACGAAATTATTGATGTTGGTAGCTATAGTAATAACAAATTTACACAATTTTTGGTCGAAGTGCCCATCGAGTTTAGGTGGAGAACCTCAACTTTTGAAAACCACAAATTTTGGAGAATTTACGGTGGATTTAAAATGGGGTATTTGATTTATGACAAATCAGTTTATGATGACAGCCGAGGCAAAATAGTGATCACAAACAATAAAGATTTCAATAAATTTCAATATGGAGTTTATCTTTCATCGGGTTATAATTCGATAAATGTATATGCCTATTACGGTTTGAATTCCTTGTTTCAATCGGCAAAAACTAACACTGAATCCGTTGAAATGAATTCGTTGAATGTTGGGATTATTTTTTATATCCTATAGCCAAAAATAAAAGAAAATCAGCTGTGGGATACTTCCTAGTAGAAAACCAATAACTAATTCTTTAAGCGTATGCGCTTTCATTTCCAGTCGGGAGGAAGCCACAACCCCATTCATAAACACAAGAAAAGCAATCCAGTTTATATTTCGGCTTTGATTGTGAATGCTTAATCCGATAAAAAAAAGTGTCAAAGCACTTATAGCTAGCAAGTGAAGACTGGCTTTTGTCCTAAAAAACAACAAGACCAATGCCAATACTGTACTCAACAATCCCCCCAAAAAGAAAAAATGGAGTTCTGGAAATCGGTCCAACGTGATGCTTTTTCGCACCAATAAAATAGTCAAAAAGCACAGCATAACCAATGGGATTTTGCGTTGTGAAATCTCTGAAATCATTATGGAATCAAGTTGACCTACTGATCGCAACACGAAAAAAAAGAGAATGGGAAGCAGTATGGTGATAATTATAATTTGAAAAACAGCGATGTATTTTTCTGGAGTTGAATAATAAGAATCGTTCAAAAAAAAGTAATACAAGGCGGCGTACACCGGAATAAATATCGGGTGAAATACATAGGAAAAAAAGGGAAGTATTTTTTTAAAACTCATAACAAATTCCCCTTTAAGGGTTAGGGGCTTTAAATTTTCTTCCTCATTCTCGCAACAGGAATGTCCAATTGTTCACGATATTTTGCAATTGTTCTTCGAGCAATAGGATAACCTTTTTCCAAAAGGATTTCTGCTAGTTGATCGTCTGGAAGAGGTTTGCGTTTATCCTCCTCCTGAATGACGTTTTGTAGAATTTTCTTTATTTCGAGGGTCGACACCTCCTCGCCTTGGTCGTTTTTCATCGCTTCCGAGAAGAACTCTTTAATTAGTTTTGTTCCATAAGGTGTCTCCACATATTTGCTGTTAGCCACACGTGAAATCGTCGAAATATCAAGACCCACCATATCGGCAATGTCTTTCAAAATCATCGGTTTTAGCTTGGTTTCATCACCTTCTAGGAAATATTCTCGCTGGTAATGCATAATGGCGTTCATTGTCACATAAAGCGTTTCTTGACGCTGTTTGATGGCGTCGATAAACCATTTGGCGGAATCTAGTTTTTGTTTGATAAACTGCACTGCATCTTTTTGTGCATTCGATTTGTCGTGGGAACTTTTATAGGTTTGCATCATTTCCTGATAGTCCTTGGAAACGTGCAAAGATGGTGCATTTCTTCCGTTTAGTGTCAAAACCAATTCGTCGTCGACAATCCGAATGGAAAAGTCTGGAACAACGTGTTCCGTAATTTTGTTGCTTCCAGTAAAGGAACCTCCTGGTTTCGGGTTGAGTTTTTCTATTTCGTGAATGGCCGTTTTCAGTTGCTCATTCGAAACATTGTATTTTTGCTGCAGTTTGTCGTAATGTTTTTTGGTAAAAGCCTCAAACTGGTTTTCGATAATATCCATTGCCAAAGCCACATATTCCGTAGGTGTTTTGTGCTTCAATTGCAGCAGTAAACATTCCTGCAAATCACGTGCGCCAACCCCCGAAGGTTCCAGCTCGTGAATGATGCACAACATTCTTTCAACCATTTTCTCATCGGTGTAAATACCTTGGGTAAACGCCATATCGTCAACGATATCGGGAATACTTCGTCGGATATAACCCATATCGTCGATGCTTCCCACTAGAAATTCTGCAATTTCTCGCTCTTGGTCGTTTAACATAAAAGTGTTTAGCTGATTGATTAAATCTTGGTGAAAACTTATTGGAGCGACTAATGGAGATTCTCGTTCTTCATCGTCATCGCTGTAATTATTGGCTTGAGTCTTGTAATCCGGAGTTTCATCGCTGCTTAAATATTCGTCAATGTTGACATCGCTGGTGTCCTCACTTTCATTGTCGTCATAATCGTCGAATTCGTCGTTGGTGTCATCATTGTCGAATTCGTCTTTATCATAAATTTCTTCTTCCTCAGTTCCTGCTTCCAATGCTGGATTTTCATTCATTTCTTCCAACAATCGTTGTTCGAATGCTTGCGTAGGCAATTGAAT
>CANHNG010000217.1 GCA_947461915.1 Flavobacteriaceae bacterium | reverse complement strand
TTGGGCTGCAATTTTTGCTGTAAAAATTCAGGTAATCTTACTTTTCCAATAAAACACAATCCTTGGGAATCTCGCTTTTCGGCGGTAACTAAATCCAATTCTAGAGCGATTTCACGGACATCAGGTTTGGTTAATTCTCCTATTGGAAACAAGGATTTTGCCAATTGTCCCTGTGATAATTGACATAGAAAATAAGATTGGTCTTTGTTGTTGTCGGCTCCAGACAAAAGTTGATATACTTTCTTGCCGTTGACTTCTATTTCTCCTTTTCGGCAATAATGACCTGTCGCCACATAATCGGCACCTAGGTTTAAAGCGATTTTCATGAAAACATCGAATTTTATTTCTCGATTGCAAAGTACATCGGGGTTTGGAGTTCGCCCTTTTTCATATTCGTTGAACATATAGTCCACGATTTTCTCTTTGTATGCTTCGCTTAAATCTACGGTTTGAAAAGGAATACCCAATTTTTCGGCAACCAACAAAGCATCATTACTATCTTCGAGCCATGGACATTCATTAGAAATGGTAACGGAATCATCGTGCCAATTTTTCATAAAAAGACCAATAACTTCGTAGCCTTGTTGCTGCAACAAATAAGCTGCAACACTCGAATCCACTCCGCCGGAAAGCCCTACTACAACTCGTTTCATTTTAAACAATTACCGTTTTTTTTACTAGAGCACAAAGTTACAAAGATTTACAACAGAATTTGAGTAAAGAAAAACTTAATTGGTTTTGATTTTTGAAGTCCTTTGCGGAAAACTCATATTCTCTTCTTTACACAATTTTCCTTTTTCGTAAAAATGCCAAACTCCCGCTTTTTTTCCGGCTACAAAGTTTCCTTTTGAAATAAGGCTCCCATCGGAATCTTTAAAAGTGGCAGTACCATTATATTCGTTGTTCTTGTACGCAGACTCCTCAATTACAATTCCGTTTTCAGTATACCTTTTACAAATCCCTTCTTTCATGTTGTTTTTATAATTGATTTCTTCGGCGATTTTCCCGTTTGGATAAAAAACACTTCGCAACCCTTCCAACTTACCATTGGTGTAATTTTCAATTGTCATTATGGCTTTTGAGGCTTTATGGTAGTAGCTCCACTGACCTTCTAATAATTTATTGACCACTTTTCCTTCACTTACTTTATTCTTGCTTTGGTCGTAAAAAATGGTGTAAGCCGAATTGTCTTTTGGGCTAAATTCCCTTGTCGCAACGATCGTTTTTGTTCGTGTATTATCAAAGAAAGTAAAAATCCCAATCTCTTTTCCGTGTTCGAAAGTTCCTTCGTATTTTGGGTTTTTGGTGTCTTCATAAATACCTTTCCAGAGACCGTGTTTATTTCCTTTATCATCGAGTTTATTCAAATTGTTTTGTGCATGAATACAAAACACATTCAAAAAAATCAAAACAAGCATGCCGCTTTTATAAAATGTTCTCATAATTATCTTTTAATTCCAAACGAATTTTAATCGTAAAAATTATTTCAATAAAAAAATCCCGAATATATCGGGATTTAATAAACTATTTCTTTTTGTCCTTTGCCTTTTGAGCTTCGGCCTGTTCCATAACTTCTTGAAGTTTCTGTTGAAACTTGCCTTGTTTTTTAGGCTCTTTCAATTTGTTTTCTTGGATTTGGGCATGAATCTTTTCGCTATCTACAATGTAGTTTTTAATCACAAACATAATTCCAATGGTAATCAAGTTGGAAATAAAGTTATACAAACTCAATCCTGCACCATAACTATTGAAAAAAATCAACATCATAACGGGTGAAATGTAAATCATGTATTTCATCATTTTGGCCATATCTGGCATGCCTTCTTGTTGAGGTGCAGCCATTTGTTGGTCGCCAGAAGTCATTTTCATATAGAAGAAAATGGCAATCGATGCAAGAACAGGAAATAAACTGATGTGATCACCGTACAAAGGAATATGAAAAGGCAATTTAATCACTTGGTCAAAAGAAGATAAATCGTCTGCCCACAGGAAACTTTTTTGTCTCAACTCAAAAGCCGATGGGAAAAACTGAAAGGAAGCATACATAAAAGGTATTTGAATCAACGCCGGAATACAACCTGCCATTGGATTTACTCCGGCCTTATTGTATAACTTCATCGTTTCCTGCTGCTTTTTCATCGCATCTTTCTTGAATTTTTCGCCCAACTCTGTGATTTCAGGTCGTAATACCTTCATCTTGGCTTGAGACAAGAAGGACTTATAAGTAATAGGCGACATCGCAATTTTAATCAATATTGTAAAAATGATAATTGCAACTCCATATGCAATGTAAGAACTTAAAAATCCAAATAATGGAATGAAAATAAATTTATTGATCCATCCAAAAATACCCCAACCCAGCGGTATCACCTTTTCTAGATTTTTGTCGTACGCCTTCAATGTTTTATAATCCGACGGTCCAAAATACCAACTCATTTTATAATCAATTTCACCATTATTGAAAGCTAAAGGAACACTTGCCTTGAATTGTTTGGTAAAAGTGGTATCAACGGTTTCATCTAAAATAAGATTATTCGATTGTAGTTTTGATTTTTCAAATGGTTTGTCGGTCAATAATATAGAAGTAAAAAAATGCTGTTTAAAAGCAATATAACTCACTTTTACCGGAGTTTCTTCTTTCTCTTGTCCTTGACCAACATAATTCGTTTTCCCATCTTCATATTCATAATGAACCTCAGCATAACGATTTTCGTAAGAAACACTTTTCTCGTTTCTAAAAGATTTCAAATTCCATTCTAAATCCAATGGTTTAGCGGTATTCAAAACTTTATTCAGTCCTTGGGAACGAAGATCAAAACCTACCCTATACTCCTTTGGTTTCAATACATATTTATATTCCAAAAATTCATTGGCACCAGCCTTCAATTTCATTGACAGTATTTGATCTTCCCCAACTTTTGTTAAATTGGGTTCGAAATAAAGGTCTTTGGTATTTAAGGTGCGGTTATCGCTGGTTTGCAGCTGAATGTTTAAATCAGCATTATTGTCTTTTATCAGTTCCACTAATTGACCCGAACCTTTCTTAAATTTTTCGAAACTTTTCAAAGTAGCCTCGACAATATAACCTCCTTTATTGGCAATCTTAAGTTTTACCAATTCGTTTTCGATAGTTGTAAAATCTTCTTTTGCCGATGGAAGCATTGCAGAATAAGCAAAACTGCCTAATGTTTTTTGTGCTTTAGCCAATTGCAAAGTGTCACCAGCGGCTACAATTACAGGCTCAACCGCGGCCTGAGGTGCAACAAGCTGATTTGCTTTTTCTTGTTTTCCAACCTGCTCTTTCTTTGCTTTTTCGGCTGCAATAGTTACCTCCGAAGGCTGATTTTGATACATTATCCAAATCAAGATTCCAAAAATTAATATGAAACCAATAATCGAATTGAGGTCTAATTTTTTTTCTTCCATTATTTTATTTAAAAAAGTTTAAGGTTTAACGTTTATAGAAACGCTATTATTTTTTCTTTGCCTTCACTGCAGCTCCAACAAAACTAACAAAAAGTGGATGCGGGTTGGCAACAGTACTTTTGTATTCTGGATGGTATTGTACCCCTATGAAAAAAGGATGTTTTTCTAATTCTACAATCTCGACCAAACCTGTTTCTGGATTTCGTCCAGAAGATTTCAATCCGGCTTTTTCTAATACATCAACATAACTGCTGTTGTATTCATAGCGATGACGATGACGCTCAGAAATGGTAGTGGAGCCATATATATTATATGCCAAAGAATCTGGTTTTATGTCACATTTCCAGGCGCCTAGTCGCATGGTTCCTCCTTTATCCGTGATATTTTTCTGCCCCTCCATAAGGTTTACGACAGGATGCTTAGTTTTAGGATTCATTTCGGTTGAATTCGCATCGGCATAACCCAAAATATTTCTCGAATATTCGATAATGGCCATTTGCATACCCAAACAAATTCCGAAAAAAGGTATTTTATTTTCCCGAGCATAGCGAATCGTTTCTATTTTACCTTCAATCCCTCTTTCTCCAAATCCAGGAGCAACAAGAATTCCATCAAGTTGACTCAATTTTTCCGAGACATTTGATGAATCGATATGTTCAGAATGAATAGAAATTAAATTCACTTTAGTCTCATTGGCAGCACCTGCATGAATAAAAGCCTCTAAAATAGATT
>CANHNG010000216.1 GCA_947461915.1 Flavobacteriaceae bacterium | reverse complement strand
ATCAGCTTTTAAAGCTTTGTAAAATGCTGTGGATTCATCTACAATAACCCTTACTTTTACTTGTTCTTCGGCTGTAATGCCAGCTGTTTTAAAAGCTTCTAAAAGGTCTGCTTCTTTCTTTTCTGCTGAGGATAATTTTTTGGTTTCAGTAGTTGCTTTTTTTTCTTTTGTAGCATTATCTTGTGCTACAGCAGCTGTAAAAGAAAAACAAACTGCACAAATGGTCATAAATAGGTGTTTCATTTTTTTGTTTTTTGAATGATTAATTATTACTATTTTTAGTAAAACATGCCGCAAATATAAATAAAAATGTAGGTACAGATCAAAATTTATAAAATTTAACTCAAAATTATATTATTCAAGTGAGATGCTTCTATTTAGTAGCCCTAAGAGGGTAAATTTAATACAACTGTTTACTTTCTCTCCCCGATTTGCTGTCTCCACATTGCATAATACAAGCCTTTCTCTATCAGAAGTTCATCGTGTTTCCCTTGTTCAATAATTTTGCCTTGTTCTAAAACAAATATTTTATCCGCATGCATAATCGTGGAAAGTCGGTGGGCAATTAAAACGGTGATTCTATTGGTGTCAGAAATAGTTCGTATGGTTGAGTTAATTTCTTCTTCGGTAATCGAATCTAAAGCCGATGTCGCTTCGTCAAATATCAACAAATTCGGATTTCGTAAAATGGCACGAGCAATTGATAATCTTTGTTTTTCACCACCTGAAACCTTGATTCCACCTTCGCCGATAGTCGAATTCAATCCGTCTTGGGCACGTTGCAACAAAGTCTCACACCTCGCTCTTTTTAACACATCGAATAGCTCTTCGTCCGTGGCTTCGGGTTTTACAAACTGCAAATTTTCTCTAATGGTTCCTGAAAACAATTGAGCATCTTGGGTAACAAACCCCAATTGTTTGCGTAAATCTAACAAATTGACTTCTTTCGAATTTATGGCATTGTACAAAACCTCTCCCTCCAATGGCGGATACAATCCAACCAATAATTTTACCAAGGTTGTTTTTCCTGCCCCAGACGGACCGACAAAGGCGATTGTTTCTCCTTTTTTTATGGAGAAATTAATATTTTCAACAGCGGGATAATGCGCTGTTTTGTGTTTAAAACTAACATTCGAAAATTGCAAGGATTCTATTTTTGCAATCGCTTTTGGATTTTCAGGTTGGAATTCTGATTTTGCATTCAATAAATTTTGAAAATTCTCCAATGATATTTTGGTCTCATTCCGAACAATGATAAACGAACTCAATTCTTGCAGGGGTCCAAAAATAAAAAAAGTAAAAAAGACCATTGTTAATAAATCGCCAATCAAAATTTTGTTGCCAAACAAAAAGTAATACAACGCAAAAACCACGCAAGTTCTAAGAAGATGCACCGTTGTGCCTTGAATAAAACTCAAACTGCGGATAAATCTAATCTTTTGTATTTCAAGACTTAATATTTTTTGGGTATTGACATTCAACCTTTTTTCTTCTTGTTGCGTCAAACCTAAACTTTTCACGAGTTCTATGTTTCGTAAACTTTCGGTTGTGGATCCCGCTAATGAATTGGTTTGGGTGACTATTCGACGTGAAATGCTTTTTATTTTTTTACCTAAAAAAGAACTTAAAATCGCAATTATGGGAGCTGAAATTAAAAAGATAATGGCAATTCGATAATCAATTCTAGAGATGTAAATAATGACAAAAACAAATCCAACTATGGTTTGAAAAATCAATGAAATGGATAAGGTAATTAGTTTTTCAGAGTCCGTTCTAACTTTTTGTAATCTGCTTAAGGTTTCTCCGCTGCGTTGATCTTCGAAATCTTCATAAGGCAAATCCAAGGATTTTTTGATTCCGTCGGTATACATTTCGGCTCCCGTTCGCTGGATAACAATATTGGTGAAATAATCCTGGAAATTCTTTGTCAATCTAGAAACCATTGCCGCGCCTAATGACAGCAGTAACCAAAAACCAACCGCTCTTAGAAAACCGATTTCGTTTCCTTTGTATTTTGCAATTCCAACACCACAATCCTGCATCAATTTACCGGTAATAACAGAATCGCTAAGACTGAAACAAATGTTTATAGCGGCCATTATCAGGGCCAAGAATAATAAAATCTTATGTTTTTTTAGATACAAATAAAGAAGGTTCATTAATTTGATTTTTGGAATGGCAAAAATAGGGAATAATTAAGCAATATGTAATTCCCAATAGTATTTGATTCCTATTTTGTATTTTTGGATGGTAAACCCTTTTAAGCATGAACTTCACCACCAAAATACCAATATCGAAATCGGCTCATCCCATTGATTATCATTCTAAAATTGTATCTTTAGGTTCTTGTTTTGCGGTAAATATGGCAGAGAAGTTGGATTTTTTCAAGTTCGAAAACACCTGCAATCCATTTGGGATTATTTTCAATCCCATTTCCATCGAAAAGCTGGTTTACAGAATAACACAGCAGTTATTTTATACAGAAAATGATATTTTTTTTCATAATGAAAGTTGGCATTGTTACGAAGCGCATTCGGAATTGAGCCATTCGAATAAAGCAGCATTTCTCAATACTCTAAATGGAATAATCGAAAAAGCGAATGGGCAAATAAGCGATGCCTCACACTTTATAATTACCTTGGGAACTTCTTGGGTTTATCGAAATATAGAAACGAATGAAATTGTTGCCAATTGCCATAAAGTTCCACAAAAGCAATTCAAAAATGAATTACTTTCGGTTGAAATAATAAAACAAACGATTCAAAACAGCATTGCTCTTATTCACAACGTAAATCCAAATGCCATTTTCATATTTACAGTTTCACCCGTGCGTCACATCAAAGACGGTTTTATAGAAAACCAAGTAAGTAAGGCTCATCTGATTGCTGCCTTACAAACTGCCATCTCTCATCTGCCGTCTGCAACCTATTTCCCTTCCTACGAAATCATGATGGACGAATTAAGAGATTATCGGTTTTATGCCGAAGATATGTTGCATCCCAGCCAAGTGGCAATAGATTATATCTGGGAACGTTTCAAAGAAACAACTATTTTAGAAACTACATTTTCTATTATGGATGAAGTAGAGACAATTCAAAAAGGATTGGCACATCGCCCTTTTAAAGCCAATTCCGAGAGTCATCAGCATTTTTTATCGAAACTTCAGGATAGAATTACAGTTGTTCAAAAGCAATTTCCTGGGATTAAATTTTAGAATATTTGATGGAAACTAATAAAAGAAGCCATTTTTTTTATTTGGATTTCGGCGGATATTGTGCCAAAATTTTGGCTACAAACTCATTAATTTGCCCTTCTTTTTTTTCACGATTTTCGGTTAAATAACCTACTCCCTCCCCTTGCCAAACCAATTCTTTTTTCTTGGCATCAATCAAATCGATATAGAGTGTCCCTTCGGTTGAAGAAGTAACATAGGTTTGCCCGCCCCACAAATAGGGATTCCAACCCCAGCGCCAACCATAGCCCCATCCGAGATTGTATTGATTAACATCTACCAGTTCTCTTTCTTTGGTAAAAATATTTATCAGTAAGTCGGGGGTATCACTTTTAGACATCCCTTTTTTGTCAAGTTCGATTTCGATGGCATATAAAATTCGTTTTTTGTCCAATGCAGAAATTTGTACTTTATCAATGCCACTCCTATGGAACGCATACGTTTTATACTGGCTAAAATCGATACTCTTATCGAAGTCTGAATACACACTAATTGCGGAACCACAAGATCCCAAAATAAAAAGTAAAAATAGCGGAAGGATTTTAATTGTTTTCATTTTTTGTAGTTTAAGATTTAATACTAAAAGTAGATTGTAAATTAGTACTGAATGATACAAAATCATTGAAAATCAGCGTTTTGATCTCTGTAATAATCCATCAACAATCATACCAAATCCGCCGTTCAGGACTAAGCATAAACCCAATGCAGTACCCGAATTATTAATCTAATAACGACAAAAATGGTACTTTAAACTTTTTACTACTTTCCTATCAGCAGTAAAAAAACAGCTGTTGAAATAATCACTACCAAACAGGATTACTTTTTTAAAACACCCGTTTTTTTGTCGAATCCATAGGGGCAATGACGACACCCACTTTTGCAACAATAACCTCGTTTTAAATGATAATTAGAGGTGAAGCATTTAT
>CANHNG010000215.1 GCA_947461915.1 Flavobacteriaceae bacterium | reverse complement strand
TTCTCATTACAATCCTGACATTTACCTCTTGCAAAAAATCAAATGAAACATCGAAAATAGTGGGTGCCGATTGGCTATTTGGAAAATGGGAAAACAATTCGAAAGATGGAAATCTCTCAGAAACTTGGAAAAAGGTAAACGACAGCATCTATGATGGTGAAAGCTATTTCATAAAAGGAAAAGACACACTGCATGCGGAACAAATTCAACTAGAACAAAAAGGCGAAACGCTTTTTTATATTTCGACCATCAAAGGGCAAAACAATTATAAACCAGTAACTTTTAAACACAATACTACAATCGAGAAACAGTTGGTTTTTGAAAATCCTAATAATGAGTATCCACGAAAAATAGGGTATTCCCAGATTACAAAAGACAGCATAGTGATTGCAATTACTGGGATACAACAGGGAAAACCAAGTTCCGAAAAATACGGAATGAAGAAAACGAAGTGAAAAACATTAGTCTCGTTTTACAAAAAAATAATCTTATCCTTTTTCCCAAAATTATTTTACTACCTACCTTTTTGAATTTCAGTTAAATACAGAAAAGTACTAAATTATTATTTATAATTAGTCTAAATAGATTTTGATAAACCAAAATCAGATCCTATATTTGGACCATTATTTTTATTTATTCTAAATAACATTAACCAAATACTATCAAAAAAATAATTTACTCCATGAGAAAAATAGTTACTCTCGTATTTATTACCATATCATTCCTAAGTTTTTCTCAAGAAAAAGAGGTAAAAAAAGACACTATTAATTCCTTGCCTGAAGTTACTATCAATTCTGATGCAATTGTCGGCAACAAGTTCAAAGCAAAAAACAAGGCCGGCTCAACATTCTATATTTCTGAAGCCGATATCAAAGTATTCAAGCAAGATGATATTTCCAGAATTTTGATAAATGTTCCCGGTGTGACTATACAAGAAACGGATGGTTTTGGTTTACGACCAAGCATTGGAATGAGAGGAACAAATCCTGACCGAAGTTCTAAAATAACCCTTATGGAAGACGGTGTTCTTATTGCCCCAGCTCCCTATGCGGCTCCTGCTGCTTATTATTTCCCAACTGCTGCGCGTATGAAAGCTTTTGAAGTTATCAAAGGAGGAAGCCAGATTCAATATGGCCCTTACACTACTGCTGGTGCCTTGAATATGGTTTCGACTCAAATACCTGCTACCTTTTCTGGCAACATAAGTGCCACTTATGGCAGTTACAACACCAAACATTTCTACACCAGTATTGGAGATTCTTTCAAAAACTTCGCTTACTTGGTCGAATACAACAACAGAAATTCGGACGGTTTTATGGATATCGATTACAGTGCTAAAGAAACTGGTTTTGATGCCAATGATTATGTTGCAAAATTTCGTTTAAACACTGATTTTGATGCTAAAGTATACCAATCATTAACGATGAAGCTGCAATATTCAGAAGACGCATCAAACGAAACGTATTTAGGACTTACAGATACCGATTATAAATTGAATACGTACCGAAGATATTTAGGGTCTAACGAAGACAATCTACTTACAGATCATTTTCAATTAATGGCAACGCATTTTATCAGACCTTCACAAAATTTAACCTTTACCACAAAAGGGTATCGAAATACTTTTGCCAGAAATTGGTACAAACTGGATGAAGTTAATTTAGGGACAGGATCTGTTTCGATAGCAAACGTCACAGCAGACCCAATCAAATATGCTGCAGAATATGCTGCGCTTACAGGTAATACAAATACAATCGCAAACGCTTTGCTTGTCAAAGCAAATAATAGAAATTATGAATCACAAGGAGTACAAACCGTTGGGAATTTGAATTTTAACACCGGGACAGTAAAACACGATGTAGAATTTGGAGTTCGTTACCACAAAGACTATGAAGACCGTTACCAATGGGTAGATGGTTATGCGATAAACAACAAATTTATGAACAAAACCAATAATGGTCTTGGCGGTAGTAATGCCAATAGAATTCAAAGTGCCAAAGCTGTGGCATCACACATTTTATATAATTTGACAATTGATAAATTAATTCTTACACCCGGTTTGCGAAATGAAAACATTACTGTAACAAACAACGATTATGGAAAATCAGACTTAAATAGGACTGGAGTAAATTTAAAAACTACCGAAAACACAGTAAATGTATGGATTCCGGGATTTGGGATTTTATACAACTTAAACGATAGCTACAAATTATTTGGAAGTTTACACAAAGGGTTTTCTCCTGCAGGAGCATTGCCAGGAGAAGATGCTGAAAACAGTATTAATACTGAATTTGGCTTTCGAATGAATAAAAATGCTTTTTCATCTGAAATTGTGACGTTCTATAATGAATATTCAAATATGCAAGGAGCAGATACTATGTCTGGTGGAGGCACCGGAACTGGTGATTTGTTTAACGCAGGGAAAGCAACTGTAAATGGTTTGGAATTTACCGCCTCTTATGATGTTTTAAATAAATCAAACATTTTTAAATTGCCAATTGCTTTAAGTTATACCTATACTATCACCGAATTAAAATCGAATTTTATTAGCCCAAGTTGGGGAACAGTAACTTATGGTGATGAAATTCCATTTATTGCCAAAAACCAATTGGCCTTGACTGCCGATTTAGAACATAAAAAATATAGTTTAGCTTTGAACGCACGTTACATAGGAGAATTCAGAACAAAGGCAGGTCAGGGAGACATTCCAGAAAATTATAAAATTCAGGACAACATAATAATTGATTTTGCTGCAAAATACCATCTCACCAATAAAGTAAGCTTAACATCAAATATTATCAACTTATTAGATTCTGACAAAGCTGTTGCAAGAACGCCAGCCGGTCTAAGACCCAGTCATCCTTTTGGAATTAACGTCGGTGTTTTGTCAAGATTTTAATCACAACTAATTATGAACTAAAAACCCGAGCTATTATTTAAAACGGGTCGGGTTTCGTGTTTATAAACAAATACTATTCTTATTTCAACCCAGCCAAACTTTGCTCAATCGTAGCAATTTTTGCCAAAGCATCGGATTCTTTTTGTCTTTCGTTTGACAAAACTTTCTCGGGTGCTCCAGCCACAAATTTCTCGTTAGCCAATTTACTTTGAACGGATTTCAAGAAACCTTGGGTGTAAATTAACTCGGCATTTAATTTAGCGATTTCTTCCTCAACATTAATGTTTCCTGTAATTGGAATGAAATATTCATTCGATTTTACTCGGAAAGACAAAGCACCATCCACTTTATCCGAAACGTATTCCAAAGATGTAATATTTCCTAACTTGGTCACAACCGAATCAAAATAAGTCGATGCTTTATCATTGTTTACCACTTTCAATTCGATGGTATCTTTAAATGGAATATTCTTGTCTTTACGAATCGCTCTTATACCTGAAATCACTTCAATCGTGTTTTCGAAATCGGTAATTAATTGCGCATTAAACGGTTTTATTTGGGGCCAAGTCGAAACGATTAACGCTTCTTCTGGACTTCTTTCGGCAAGAATTTGCCAAATTTCCTCGGTTAAGAACGGCATAAACGGATGCAATAATTTCATGTTGTTTTCGAGCATTTCTATTGCTTTCGCCAATGTTAGGCTATCAATAGGTTGTTGGTAGGCCGGTTTTATCATTTCGAGAAACCAAGAACAGAAATCGTCCCAAACCAATTTGTAAATTCCCATCAAGGCATCGGAGATTCTGTATTTTTCGAAATTGTCTTCGATTTCTAAAAGCGTTTGCTGTAACTTGGCTTCGTACCATTCTATCGCCACTTTAGACGATTCCGGTTGCGGAATAGTATCCGAAACTTCCCAGCCTTTTATCAGTTTGAAGGCGTTCCAGATTTTATTAGTAAACGCTTTTCCTTGGTTACACAATTCTTCATCAAACATAATATCGTTTCCTGCTGAAGCACTCAAAAGCAAACCTACACGAACTCCATCGGCACCGAATTTCTCGATTAATTCTAAGGGTTCTGGCGAATTTCCTAATGATTTTGACATTTTTCGTCTTTGTTTGTCGCGAACCAAACCCGTCAAATACACATTCGAAAATGGTTTTTTGCCTGTATATTCATAACCCGCGATAATCATTCGCGCCACCCAGAAAAACAAAATATCTGGACCGGTCACCAAATCATTGGTCGGATAATAGTATTTAAAATCTTCGT
>CANHNG010000214.1 GCA_947461915.1 Flavobacteriaceae bacterium | reverse complement strand
TACCATTCTATCGCCACTTTGGAGGATTCCGGTTGCGGAATAGTATCCGAAACTTCCCAACCTTTGATCAGTTTGAAGGCGTTCCAGATTTTATTAGTAAACGCTTTTCCTTGGTTACATAATTCTTCGTCAAACATAATGTCGTTTCCTGCCGAAGCACTCAGAAGTAATCCTACACGAACTCCATCGGCACCGAATTTCTCGATTAACTCTAAGGGTTCTGGAGAATTCCCTAATGATTTTGACATTTTACGTCTTTGTTTGTCGCGAACCAAACCCGTCAAATACACATTCGAAAATGGTTTTTTACCTGTATATTCATAACCCGCGATAATCATTCGCGCCACCCAGAAAAACAAAATATCTGGACCGGTCACCAAATCATTGGTCGGATAATAGTATTTAAAATCTTCGTTTTCAGGATCCATAATTCCACCAAAAACAGACATTGGCCAAAGCCAAGAAGAGAACCAGGTATCAAGGGCGTCAACGTCTTGTTTTAAGTTGTTGGTTGTTAGTTGTTGGTTGTTGGTTTTTTCTTTGGCTAAAGCCAAAGCTTCCTCAATGTTTTCAGCCACAACGAAATCTTCTTTTCCATCGCCATAGAAATAGGCAGGAATTTGTTGTCCCCACCACAATTGACGGGAAATATTCCAATCGCGAATGTTATTCAACCAATGTGCGTAGGTATTATTAAAACGAGTTGGATGCAATTTTATATCGCCGTCAACCAAAACAGATTTAATTGCCGGTTTTACCAAATCTTCCATTTTTAAGAACCATTGATCGGATAAACGCGGTTCGATTACGGCCTTGGTTCTTTCGGAAGTTCCTACTTTATTTAGGTGAATTTCAGTTTTGGCTAAAGATCCAATAGTTTCCAATTCTTTGGCAATTGCAGCGCGAACCACAAAACGGTCTTTTCCTTGGTACTGCAATCCAAAACTATTCAAAGTGGCATCTTCATTAAAAATGTCAATGATCTCCAAATTGTGTTTTTCACCCAAGGCTTTGTCGTTCATATCGTGCGCCGGAGTCACTTTCAAGCAACCCGTTCCAAACTCGATATCAACGTAGTCGTCTTCTATAATTGGAATCACCCGACCACAAATGGGCACAATGGCTTTCTTCCCTTTCAAATGGGCAAAACGTTCGTCATTGGGGTTGATACAAATAGCGGTGTCACCAAAAATAGTTTCGGGACGCGTTGTGGCAACCGTCAGAAAGTCTTCACTTCCCTCGATTTTATATTTTAGAAAATATAATTTCCCTTGTTGTTCTTCATAAATTACCTCTTCGTCGGAAAGTGTGGTTTTGGCTTCCGGATCCCAGTTTACCATTCGATAGCCACGATAAATCAAGCCTTTGTTGTACAAATCGACAAAAGAACGAATCACGGAAGCTGACATATCAGGATCCATCGTGAATTTTGTTCTGTCCCAATCGCAAGAGCAACCCAGTTGTTTGAGTTGTTCCAGAATTACGCCGCCATATTTGTCCGTCCATTCCCAAGCGTGTGCCAAAAATTTTTCGCGTGTTAAATCATTTTTATTGATTCCTTCGGCTTTTAATTTAGCAACCACCTTGGCTTCCGTTGCAATAGAGGCATGGTCCGTTCCGGGAACCCAACAAGCGTTGAAGCCTTTAAGACGCGCTCTTCGAATCAAAACATCTTGAATGGTATTGTTCAACATATGGCCCATGTGCAAAACTCCGGTCACGTTTGGCGGAGGAATTACAATGGTATATGGTGTTCTGTGATCTGGTTCTGAGTGAAAATAATTGTTCTTCATCCAGTAGTCATACCACTTATTTTCAATGGTTTTGGCTTCGAATTGTGCAGGGATTGTCATTATATTGTAGATTCGTTTAATCGTTAAATTTGGTTTTTTGTTGGATCTATTATACGAATAACCTAAACAACAAATGACCTTGTATACTTTGGTCTAATTTTTGTAAAACTAATTTGGAACAAAAGTAAATAATTAAGTACAGTATAAAAAGATAAATAAATAATTGTCTATTAATTAAAAGAAAGTACATTTACTTATTGAATTTAAAAAAACTAAGATGAAAAATATAGCCACTTTACTAGCAATCGTATTGATAAGTAGTTTTGGTTTTGCACAAAATGGCCCTAAAATTGAATTTAAAGCAAAAGATAATACGATAGATTATGGTATAGTTACCAAAAAAAAGGATAATGGTATCCGCTCTTTTGAATTTACCAACACTGGCGATATGCCATTGGTAATTGCCGATGTACTTTCTACTTGTGGATGTTTGGTTCCAACAAAACCAACGGATTCGATTATGCCCGGGAAAACTGGAAAAATTGACATCAAATACAACATGACTCCGGGTCCTATCAGAAAAACAATTACCGTTGAATCTAACGCCGTGAATTATGAAGGAGGAATAGTTGCCCTAAAAATAAAGGGCGAAGTTATTGCTGACTAATATGAAATTCTATACTTAATTCTAAACGCTTCTTGATTAATTTCAAGAAGCGTTCTTTTTTACAATACATATTGGAAATTTGAAGTAAACACTAACTCTATATACTTTTTTTCAAATAAAAAACCCTCTTGTCCCAAAACGGCTAAGGCATAAATGAATAGAAAATAAAAATAATTGCTTTTTTCATCAAAAATAATTTCCAAAAAGTTGGCAAAAATATAGGCTTATAATGCCTCTTTATGTACAAATAAGACTATTTACTCGATTAAATTCGAAAAAAAAATCGCAAATTTGCTTTAAATTTTACAAATATGCCTGAAATTTCAATCAGAGGTCGAAGAATGCCCGAATCGCCAATTCGAAAGTTGGCTCCTTATGCTGATATGGCCAAAAAAAAAGGCCATAAAGTTTATCATTTAAACATAGGACAGCCTGATATAAAAAGTCCAGAAATTGCCATTAATGCCATAAAAAATATTGACTTAAAAATTATAGAGTATGGGCCTTCGGCCGGTTACGAGAGTTATCGAAAAAAACTAGCCCAATTTTACATTAATCAAGATGTAAAAGTAGGATATGAAGACATAATGATAACAACGGGTGGTTCTGAAGCACTTTTATTTGCACTTGGCAGCATTATGGATCCAGGGGATGAAGTGATTATTCCTGAGCCTTTTTACGCCAATTACAGTGCTTTCTCGGAAGAATCAAGCGCTAAAGTAGTTCCCGTAATTTCTAATATCGAAAGTGGATTTACGCTCCCAAAAATCGAAGAATTTGAAAAAGCAATTACACCAAAAACCAAAGCTATTCTAATCTGTAATCCAAATAATCCAACAGGATATTTGTATTCGGAAACCGAAATAAATCAGTTGGGTGAATTGGTACGAAAACACGATTTATTTTTAATTGCAGACGAAGTGTATCGGGAATTCATTTACGATGAGAAAGACAAACATTTTTCTGTAATGAACCTAAAAGGAATCGAACAAAATGTAATCATGATTGATTCGGTTTCTAAAAGATACAGTATGTGTGGAGCTCGTATTGGTTGTATGGTCACAAAAAACAGAGAAGTAATCGCTGCTGCGATGAAATTTGCACAGGCGCGTTTATGCCCCCCGACTATTGAGCAAATTGCTTGTGAAGCCGCAATAGATACTCCCCAAAGTTATTTTGACGAAGTGATTGTCGAGTACAAAGAAAGAAGAGATGCTTTGATTAGCGAATTAAACAAAATAGAAGGTGTTGTAGTTAAAACCCCAAAAGCTGCTTTTTACTGTATCGCTCAATTGCCTGTAGAAAATACGGATGATTTTGCGCAGTGGCTACTTGAAAGTTATGATTTGGATGGAGAAACTGTTATGGTAGCTCCTGCCGGAGGATTTTATTCCACTCCAGGCGTAGGGCTGAATCAAGTTCGAATTGCTTATGTACTTAAGAAAGAAGATTTAATTCGGGCGGTACACATTTTAAAAGAAGCTATCCAAGTCTACAATTCCGAAAAAAATCATTTGATTTTAAAAAGCGCTGACAACGAAAATGCCTAAATTAATTAATAAAGGCCCTAGAAATTCTTTGACTTTTATTAATTATATTTGCGCCTCAAATTAATAAACACAATAAGCACCCTTTTGATGACAAACAACGAAGAATTTCAAGACGAAATAGGAGACAATCATATTAGTTTAAGCGCAAAAAACCCGCTAAGAGAAGATGC
>CANHNG010000213.1 GCA_947461915.1 Flavobacteriaceae bacterium | reverse complement strand
CAAATAAAATTCAAAGTATCTTTATATTTGTTATATCAAATCAAAAAACATGGAAAATTTATTTGATAATACCCAAATAGCCTTTTCCTTAAAAAGTGATACCGAACTCGACAGGGCTTATTTTCTTTTTAAAATGATAACCAATGAGCCTCTAGTTCGAATAGGAATTGCGGTTACTAATTTCACCTTAAAGTCGAATCTTCCTGTTGAAGGTCTAATTCGCGCCACAGTTTTCGACCATTTTTGTGGAGGTGTATGTGAGGAAGATTGTATTCCAGTTGTAGATAAAATGTTTACTAAAGGAGTTTTCTCTGTTTTGGATTATTCGGTCGAGGGCAAAGAGCAGGAAGAACAGTTTGATGCTGTAATGGAAAAAACGTTAAATCTCATTTTTTTTGCCAAAGAAAAAAAGGCTATTCCGTTCGCGGTTTTTAAACCAACAGGATTCGGTCGTTTGCAATTGTACCAAGATGTCAGTGAAGGAAAAAAACTAAGTGATGCCGAAACAAAAGAATGGGATAGGGTAGTGGCGCGTTTTGACAAGGTATGTAAGGCTTCCTATGATAATAAAGTTGCTTTATTAATTGATGCCGAAGAAAGTTGGATGCAGCGTGCTGTTGACGATTTAGTTGCAGAGATGATGCGAAAATATAATAAATTAAAGCCAATTGTTTTCAATACTTTGCAAATGTATCGTTGGGATCGATTGGATTATTTGAAAAAACTTCACAAACAAGCAAAAAAGGAACAATTCTACATTGGAATAAAGCTAGTTCGTGGGGCTTATATGGAAAAGGAAGTGGAGCGAGCAGAAGAAAAAGGATATTCATCGCCAATTTGCTCCTCCAAAGAAGCCACAGATGAGAATTATAATTCAGCCACAAGATATATGGTTGATAATATTGATTCTATGGCTGTTTTTGCAGGAACTCACAATGAATCTAGCACTTATTTTTTAATGAATTTGATGCAAGAAAAAGGAATAAAAAACAATGATTCCAGAATTTGGTTTGGCCAATTGTTTGGAATGAGTGATAATATCAGTTTTAATTTGGCTGCCAATGGCTACAATACTGCCAAGTATTTGCCTTTTGGTCCTGTAAAAGATGTGATGCCCTACTTGATTCGCCGCGCTGAGGAAAATACCTCGGTAGCAGGACAAACTAGTCGGGAGTTGAAAATGATCAAAGCGGAACGAAATAAAAGAAAAGTAGTTTTTATCGGAACTGTTTTTAGGAATGACTAAATTGTAAATTACTTAAGTTTTTATAAATTCCATTTTTCAAAGCAATCAATTCCTGGTGCGTTCCTTGTTCCGTAATAATTCCTTTGTCAAGTACTAAAATTTGATCGGCGGTACGAATGGTTGAAAGCCGGTGTGCAATAATGATGCTCGTTCTTCCTTGCATCAAAATTTCCAAAGCTTCTTGAACTAGTTTTTCACTTTCACTATCCAATGAAGATGTAGCTTCGTCCAATATCAAAATACTTGGGTTTTTAAGCAGGGCTCTTGCAATGGCAATGCGTTGTCTTTGTCCGCCAGACAATTTAATTCCTCTTTCGCCAACGATAGTCTCCATTTTTTCAGGAAAGCTTTCAATAAAATTTAGGGCATTGGCCTGTTTTGCAGCTAAAAAAATCTCTTCTTCGGTGGCATTAGGCTTTCCGTAAGCAATGTTTTCTCTGATAGTACCACCAAATAAAATCACGTCTTGAGGCACAATACTCATATTGCCACGAAGGTTTTCCAAATCATAATCGTAAATATTTATTCCATCGACCAATATCTCACCACTTTCGATATCGTAAAATCGCAACAATAGAGAAGCTATAGTTGATTTTCCAACACCGCTTGGGCCCACGATTGCTATTTTTTGACCAAAGTTGGCCGTAAAATTGACGTTTTTCAAAACTTTAATTTCTTTTCTCGAAGGATAACTGAAGGCGACATTTTTGAAAGTAACATTGCCTTTTATTTTTCGATTTGTAGATAAATTTTCTACTGAACTAATTTTCTCCGGAGTTTCTTCCAATAATTCAAAAACGCGTTCCGTAGCTCCGATAGCTTTTTGAATTTGGGCATAAAGTTCGGCTATACCTCCAAAAGAAGCCCCTACGAATGTAGAATACAATACAAACGAAATTAATTGCCCTACGCTCATTTCGCCACTAATACTTAATCTCACACCAAACCAAACCACGGCAACTATGGCTCCAAAGAGACAAAAAATGATGAAGGAAGCAAAGTAGCCTCTGTATTTGCCGCCTTTGATAGCCAGCTTGACGACTTCTTTAATTTTTCCGTCATAACGGGCAATTTCATACCATTCATTGGCGAAAGCCTTTACGATACTAATTCCCTGCATCGTTTCTTCTACAATCACTTGGCTTTCTGCCACCCTATCTTGGACATTTTTTGAATATTTCCGAATGAATCTCCCAAATATAACCGCTGCAACAGCCACAAGTGGAACTACAGACAACATCAATAATGTTAATTTAATACTTTCGGTTGCTAATAAAGCGATACCACCAATAATTAAAATAAATTGTCTTAAAAACTCGGCAATTGTAGAGGTTAATGTATCTTGTATTTGTGTAATATCAGAGCTAATGCGACTGTTTAATTCACCCACACGTTTTTGGGAAAAGAAAGACATGGGCAATTTTACCAAATTACCGTATAAAGAAAGCCTAAGATTCGCTAAGGTGTGTTCCGTGAAATTAACGAATAGCGAGAGTCTGAAAAACGAAAAAATAGACTGAAGAAATAATATTCCGACTAACAATAGGGCAATGTTATTTGCTTCCGCATAACTTTTATCCTTCACGCAATCAATTAAGAGTCCCATTAACTTAGGAAAAGCTAAAGCGGTGGCTCCAGTAAACAATAGAAAAATCAAACCTACATAAAATTTCCAACGATGATTTCCTGCATATTGGAATATAACAGTTGCTTTGCTAAGGGAGCTTGCCGTAACTTTTGATTTTGGTAAATCGTTTTCTTTAAATCGAGCCATTGTTATTTTTTTGCAAATATAGGACTATACAGATTCATCTTTGTTAGTTATCAAGTTCTATTTAAAAATCATTTCAGCTAAATATTATACAGCTTAATAAAATTAAATTTTATTTTTCATATTTTGTTTGCAAATACAATATCTACACTGTATATTTGCACTCCTGTCAAGGGCGATTAGCTCAGCTGGTTCAGAGCACCTCGTTTACACCGAGGGGGTCGGGGGTTCGAACCCCTCATCGCCCACAAGTTTAATAACAAATGGTTTCAAAAGCCGATAAATCTTAGGATTTATCGGCTTTTTGCTTTGTGGCATATACCAAATTATTCATTCAATCTTAATTGGAAAGGGACAAAATCGAGACCCTAAAATTTTTACAATTTAGGGTCTCGCTAAATCTTCTCAATCCTTGCAAACATTCGTACTAATAACCTGTTCACTACTAGTTCAGAATATGTACATCTTGTTTGTTATCAATTAAAAAAATAAATTGAATACCAATTAAAAGGTCACCAATATGAAAGCAAAAATCACCCTCCACATGTATGCGAAAACAACAAAAGCCAATGCAGCTGGACAATTACCAATTTACATCAGGTTAACAGTTGATGGACAACGCTTCGAATTCAGTTCCAAAAAATTCATTGATAAATCCAAATGGTCACCGGAACTATCAAAAATGAAAGGCAGCTCGGAAGAAGCTAGAACATTAAATAACTATCTAGATTTAATGAAATCTAAGGTTTTTGACATTCAAATGGACTTAATCCATAAAAATCAAGAATTATCCCTGGAGAATTTCAAATCAAGAATATTAGGAACACACCAACGAGCAAAGATGTTAATTCCTATTTATCAAAATCATAATGATAAAATCGAAGAACTTATCGGAAACGGTTATGCTTATGGAACTTTAGAACGTTTCAAAATATCATTGAAGCACCTGCAAGAATTTATTTTGTGGAAATATAATGTTTCAGACATCAGCATTAATAAAATTGACTATGCCTTCGTGACTGAATTTGAATTCTATTTGCGAAGCGTTAAAAAATGCAATAATAATACTGCCGTGAAATATGTTAGGAATTTCAGAAAAATAATTAAGATTTGTTTAGATAATGATTGGTTAGATAAAAATCCTTGCAGCCGATACGAAGGAAAAAT
>CANHNG010000212.1 GCA_947461915.1 Flavobacteriaceae bacterium | reverse complement strand
TAACGGACTAAAATTCAATAGATTTAAACTTGGTTGGGTTGCAAAATTTTTATAATTTTGCAACCCAATTTTATTATATAAATTAACGAAGAAGATGGATATTAAAAGAGTAGCATTAGATGCAGTAAACGAGACAATTGTAATGACAGTAGTTCACATGGATTACAAGGGTCAAGTAGCCAAAAGAATAAACGAGAAAATGCCTTTGGCAACCGTTAAAGGTTTCAGAAAAGGGGCTGTTCCAAAAGACCTTGTTGAAAAACAATATGGTAAGGCAATCAAACAAGAAGAAGTTCAAAAAGTGGTTGATTTGGCTTTAGAGCGTTTTGTGCAATCCGAAAGATTAAACCTTCTTGGAACTCCTCTAGCCAAAGTAAACGAAAACTTTTCTTGGGAGGCTGAAGAATTGGTTTTTGAATATGAAATCGGTTTGGTTCCAACTTTCGAAATAGACCTTGATGCTAAAAATAACATTGTTAAATATATAGTTTCTGCGGACGATAAATTAATTGAAGGTCAAGTAACACGAATCCAAAAGCAATTTGGCAATCCAATTACTCAAGAAGCAGTAGAGGCAGAATCTGATATTACAGGAACTTTTTCAAATGAAGCCGAAGGAATCAACAATACCACTACAATTGCTTTGTCTCTTTTTAAAGATAAAGCTACGGCAGACAAATTCATCGGTAAAAAAGTGGGTGATGTAGTTACCATAAATACAAAAGGATTATTCGAAGATGATCATCAGTTGATGGATTATTTGAAGGTAGGTCACGACAATGTTCACGGGTTGGAAATTGATGTTGACTTTACAATTGAAGCCATCAACAGAGCAGAATTAGCGGAATTAAACCAAGAATTGTTCGACAAACTTTTTGGATCAGGGACTGTTGCTTCTCTTGAAGAGTTAAAAGCTAAAATTAAGGAAGATGCTGAATCTCAATTTGCTCAACAAGCAGACCAAAAATTATTGGGTGATGTGACCGAGTTTTTAATCGAAAATACAAAATTCGACTTGCCTGCTGAATTCCTTAAAAAATGGTTGCAAACTGTGGGCGAAAAACAACTTTCTCCAGCTGAAGCTGAAGTAGAATACGCAAGATCTGAAAAAGGATTGCGTTTTCAATTAATAGAAGGAAAAGCATTGTCTCAAAATGATATTAAAATCACTTTCGAAGATTTGAAATCATTTACCACAAAAAATATCCGTCAGCAAATGGCACAATTCGGACAAACAAATCCTACCGACGAAGAAGTCCAAGGAATTGTTGCTAGAGTTTTGGCAAACCAAGACGAAGTAAAAAGACTTTCAGACCAAGTGGTTGCCGAAAAGCTATTGGAATTATTTAAAGAAAAAGCAAATCCAACAACTAAAGAAGTTACTTATGATCAATTTATTGCAGCCTCTTATGGGGAGTAAATTTTAGAAAAAATTAGTATCTTTGAGCGTCAAAAGAATTTTTTTGACGCTCTTATTTTTATTGTCACCCTGAGCGCAGTCGAAGGGATAATCCTTAAACCTTAAAACTATGAACTACGGCGTAGAATTTAAAAAATTTGCTACAAAACACCAAGGTGTAAATTCGATGTACTATGACAAAATCGTAAGCGCCATGACGCCTACGAATATGACCCCTTATATTATTGAAGACCGCCAATTGAACATTTCCCTATTAGATGTTTTTTCGAGACTAATGATGGATAGAATTATTTTCTTAGGAACTGGAATTGATGATCAAATTGCAAATATCGTTCAAGCACAGTTATTATTTCTTGAAAGTGCCGATGCCTCAAAAGATATTCAAATTTATTTGAATTCCCCTGGAGGAAGCGTTTATGCAGGATTGGGAATTTATGACACGATGCAATACATCAAACCTGACGTTGCTACAATTTGTACCGGAATGGCCGCCTCTATGGGAGCCGTTATTTTGTGTGCTGGAGCTGCTGGGAAACGTTCGGCTTTACCACATTCAAGAGTAATGATTCACCAGCCATCAGGCGGAGCACAAGGTGTTGCAACGGATATGGAAATCAACCTTCGTGAAATGTTGAAATTAAAAGACGAATTGTACAAAATCATTTCGCATCATTCAGGACAAACATTTGAAAAAGTGCACGCTGACAGCGAACGCGATTATTGGATGATTGCTGATGAGGCAAAAACATACGGAATGATTGATGAAGTTTTGAGAAGATAACAAAATAGTTACAAGTTTAAGGTTTAAAGTTTTAAGTTGCTCGAGTAACTTTAAATTTTAAACTTTTTGAACTTTAAACAAAATAAAGAATGGCAAAACCAAAATTAGAATGTTCATTCTGTGGAAGAAAAAAACCGGAAACCAATTTATTGATTGCCGGAATTGATGCACATATTTGTGATAAATGTATCGAGCAAGCTCACGGAATTGTAGTGGAAGAATTAAAATCAAGCGGAAAGGCGAATTTGCCCATAGATTTGGTTTTGAAGAAACCAAAAGAAATCAGGGCTTTCTTGGATCAATATGTAATTGGTCAAGACCAAACTAAAAAAGTGATGGCCGTTGCGGTTTACAACCACTACAAACGTTTGATGCAACAAGAATTGCACGACGAGGTAGAGATTGAAAAAAGCAATATTATTATGGTGGGTCAAACCGGAACTGGTAAAACATTGGTAGCCAAAACCATTGCCAAAATGCTCGATGTTCCTTTAGCAATTGTTGATGCAACCGTATTGACAGAAGCAGGATATGTGGGAGAAGATGTCGAAAGTATTTTGACACGTCTTTTGCAAGCCGCCGATTATGATGTTGCCAAAGCCGAAAGAGGAATTGTTTTTATTGATGAAATAGACAAAATTGCCCGTAAAAGCGACAATCCATCCATCACTCGTGATGTTTCTGGAGAAGGAGTTCAGCAAGCTTTATTGAAACTGTTGGAAGGAACTGTGGTAAATGTGCCACCAAAAGGGGGTAGAAAACACCCAGATCAGAAATTTGTTGAGGTAAACACCCAAAACATCTTGTTTATTGCCGGTGGTGCTTTCGACGGTGTGGAGCGAATTATTTCAAAACGATTGAATCGCCAAGCTGTTGGTTACAGTACATCTAAAAACGTGGACAACATCGACAAAGACAATTTGTTGCAATACATTATTCCAAAAGACATTAAGGATTTTGGATTAATTCCTGAAATCATTGGTCGTTTACCCGTATTGACGCACATGGATCCCTTGGACAGAGAAACTTTGAGGGCGATTTTGACACAGCCTAAAAATGCCTTAATCAAACAATACCAAAAATTGTTTTTGATGGATGAGGTTGAATTCAGCATCACTGATGAAGCCTTGAGTTTTATCGTAGAAAAAGCATTAGAATACAAACTAGGAGCACGTGGATTACGTTCTTTATGCGAGGCCATCTTAACCGATGCCATGTATGAATTGCCAAGTTCAGATGATAAAATATTGGAAATCGATGTAGATTATGCTAAAGAAACCTTGAATAGAAATTTATTGAAACGATTGGAAATCGCTTCTTGATTTTTTGATTTATAGAATTTCAAACCCGACAGATTATTAAAAACCTGTCGGGTTCTTTATTAAATAACAGAAACCTGTTTATTTGAAAAAATAAGGGATATTCTTTTTTATAAACAATAGATTGTCGATTTTTGTCCATTGTAAATCAATATAAATGAAAACAGAAGATAAAGAGATTATTTTGTTGAAAGTTTCTGGTCAGGATAAGCCAGGGGTAACGGCAGGCTTAACATCGATATTAGCGACTTATGACGCCACTATTTTGGACATTGGTCAGGCCGATATTCATGACACCTTATCTTTGGGTATTTTATTTGAAATAAAAGCAGGGTCCAGTTCGGCACCTGTTTTGAAAGATTTATTGTTCAAAGCCTATGAGTTAGGAATCAAGGTTAACTTTATTCCCATCACTATTACAGATTATGAAAGTTGGGTTAAAGCACAAAGCAAGCAACGCTATATCATCAATGTTTTGGGCGAAACCTTGACCGCTGCACAATTGGCGGCTGTGACTAAAATAATGTCGGACCAAAATTTGAATATTGACTCTATCATACGATTAACCGGAAGAACTTCGGTCGTAGAAAAAGAGGAATACCCTCGATCTTGTGTACAATTATCCGTGACGGGTACTATTGTCGATAAAACGGTGATGACTGCCAG
>CANHNG010000211.1 GCA_947461915.1 Flavobacteriaceae bacterium | reverse complement strand
GTGGCCAAATAAGCATTTGGGTTCGCTTTTTTATACAATTCATTTTTAATAGAATCAGGATTTAAATCATATTCCTTTTCGAAAATAAGAGCTAATTCCTTTGGCATTTTGTTAAAGTAATATTTTCGGATTAATTGTTTTCCAAAGACATTGCCACTGCAATCATCCATAACGATGTAACCCAATGACTGTACCTTTTGATGCAATATTTTACCATCAAAATAACTACAATTTGAACCTGTTCCTAAAATCGCAACAATCGCTTTTTCTCCTTTTGGGGTCGTAGCATAAACAGCTGCATAAGTATCTTCTTCCACTACAATAATTGCATTAGAAAAATATTCCTGAAAAACTCTAGAAAGCGAAATTTTCATATTGTCTGTACCACAACCTGCTCCGTAAAAGAATAAATGAGTGGTTTTTTCCTTGTTTTGTAAAATATCAAAACGATCGTTTAAGCGTTCAATAATATCTTTTGGTTCAAGTATTTCAGGGTTTAAACCTAATGTTTGTGTGGTAAACAAAACTTTTCCATCCTCGTCTATTGCAATCCAATCTGCCTTGGTGGAACCACTATCAACTAATAATCTCATGATTAGTATGGGTTTAATTTTAGATTTTGGTCCTAATAGCTATTTGGATTAAAAACTAAAAAATGTTTTTTTTGTTTGGATAAAAAAAAATCCCGTTAAAACCATATCTAACGGGATTTTGTAAATATGTTAAATTATTTTAAACTTGTTATATGCACAGCAAGGTCAATTAATTTACTAGAATATCCATATTCATTATCGTACCAAGAAATGATTTTAAAGAAAGTTGAATTCAACCCAATTCCTGCATTAGCGTCAACAATTGATGTTCTTGAATCAGAAACGAAATCTTGAGATACAACTAAATCTTCAGTATATCCTAAAACACCTTTCATTGTAGTTTCAGAAGCCAATTTAAATGCAGCCATTATTTCAGCATACGAAGTTTCCTTAGCTACTTTCACTGTTAAATCGACAACCGATACATCGACAGTAGGAACACGCATAGACATACCTGTCAATTTTCCATTTAATTCTGGAATTACAAGTCCTACAGCTTTTGCAGCTCCTGTAGATGATGGGATAATGTTGCATGATGCAGCACGGCCACCTCTCCAATCTTTTCTTGATGGGCCATCACATGTCATTTGAGTTGAAGTTGTAGCATGAACGGTAGTCATTAAAGCTTCAACAATCCCAAAATTGTCATTGATAACTTTAGCAATTGGAGCTAAACAGTTTGTTGTACAAGATGCATTTGAAACTACAGTATCAGTTGCTAAAGCTTTTGTATGGTTTACTCCCATAACAAACATTGGAGCATCAGCAGATGGTGCAGAAATAATTACTTTTTTAGCTCCACCTTTAATGTGTGCGCTTGCAGTTTCTTTTGTTGTAAAGAAACCTGTACATTCAGCAACCACGTCTACTCCTACTTCATCCCATTTTAAATTTACAGGTTCTCTTTCGGCAGTAATTCTAATATTTTTACCGTTTACATAAAGTTTTCCTTCTTTTACTTCAACAGTTCCATTAAAACGACCGTGAACAGAATCGTATTTTAACAAATACGCTAAGTGATCAACATCCAACAAATCGTTGATTGCCACAACTTCTACATTATCTCTGTTATAAGATTCTCTAAAAACAATTCTTCCAATTCTTCCAAAACCGTTTATTCCTAATTTTACTTTTGACATTCTTTTTTTATTTAATCGTTTATTAATATTTTTTAGTTAAGGATTTTATATAACGTAGTTTTTTATTATACTGACATTATTTCAGAAACACGTAACAATTCCCTGTCAATTTCTGTGTGCCCTTTTATTGCTTTTAGCAATGGAGTGAGTTCAACTTTATTGTTCAATATTCCAACCATGTAATTTGATTTCCCTTCCAATAAAGATTCGACCGCTTTAACGCCCAATCTACTGGCTAAAACCCTGTCAAAACAAGATGGTGACCCACCACGTTGCATGTGACCCAATACAGAAACACGAACTTCATATTCCGGCAAATTGGCTTCAACGTAATCTTTCAATTCGAAAACATTTTTACCAATTTTATCTCCTTCAGCAATCACCACAATACTGGATGATTTTCCAGAGGCTTTACTTTTTTTAAGTGATTCCAATAATCTTTCCAAGCCTAAATCTTCTTCCGGAATCAGAATTTCCTCTGCCCCTGCTCCGATACCAGCGTTTAAGGCAATATGGCCAGCATCACGACCCATAACTTCCACAAAAAATAGTCGGTTGTGAGAACTTGCTGTATCTCGTATTTTATCTATACATTCTACAACTGTATTTAAAGCAGTATCATATCCTAAAGTGTGGCTTGTTCCAAAAATATCATTGTCTATTGTCCCAGGAATTCCCATTACAGGAAATTTGAATTCTTTATTAAAGATTTCTGCTCCAGTAAAACTTCCGTCTCCGCCGATAACCACAAATGCGTCTATTTCAGCTTTGAGAAGTTTTTCATGTGCTTTTTTACGACCTTCAGCAGTCATAAATTCTTTGGAACGAGCTGATTTAAGTATTGTTCCTCCTTTATTAACCGTGTTGTGAACACTTCTTGGACCCATTTCTTTGAAATCACCCTCAATCATTCCTTGGTATCCTCTATAAATCCCTACACATTGAATGTTATGATAAGCACATGTTCGAACTACTGATCTAATGGCTGCATTCATTCCAGGTGAATCGCCACCAGAGGTCAGAACACCAACTCTTTTTATTGTTTTTGGCATTATTTTAGTTTTAAAGCGTAAAATTAACAAACATTCAACAATCTGAAAGCGACGTTTATAATAAATTGTCAAAGAACATCTTAATTCAAACGTTTTAGTTAATAAGTTGGTAATCTATGGCCATGAAAATGGCACTAATTTGAGTAATAACTAGAAATTACAACATAAATAGAACACTTTTCCAATTTATAAATGCCTTGTTTTTATAATTCAAAGTAATTTTAATCTTCTTCAGGTAATGTGCCGTCCCTATTCAATGTTTGTTTTGAAGTAGTCGGCTTTTTTGATTTAGAAATAGCAATGTCATCAGCTGATAAATATGAATCTTCATTCGTTGACTTTGACTTTTTTTGTCTTTCTATTTTTTGATTTTTAAATATTTTATTTACAAGGTCTTTAAAAGTGTCAAAATCTACTTCGTAGGAAACTCCCAATCCTTGTGCATACCCAATTCCTTGACCAATATAATTGATATCATTCTCTCTGTTAAACATGCGTAAGTTTAGCGTACCATCTTCATTTACCCTATATTGAATTTCAACATCTCCAATTATTGCAGTTTCATTTATTCCACCAAAGGGAACTCCTACTTTTCCATTGAATGTAACTCTTTCATTTATTTTTGAAGAAATTGTGGCAACGAATCTTCCATCGGATTCCTTTCCAATTCTTTTATCGGCAGAAATAACATTAAAATCAACATTGAATTTATCGTTGTTCGTTTTAATAATCCCACCTAATAAGCCTGTTGCTGTTTCGAAAATACTTCTTGAAAAATCAGATTGGCTAACTCCTTCTGAACTCAGGAACCCACCAGACGACAGTAGATATAAGGCTTGTGTTTGTCTTACATCCTTATCGTTTAACTTATACTGAATCTCTGATTTTAATACATTGCTAACTGTGGGGAATTCGAAATTAAAATCTGGCTCTGGACTCGCTAAATCACCTCTTACACCAATGATTACTCCAACGGGGACCTTTTTGTTAAACGAGGAGTTTTCTAGTAATACAGTCGGATTTGCACTGGTTTTGTATACTGCCTCTAAATTCAAACGAGCCTTCATCGGATCGCCTTCCCAAGATATATACCCTCCTTTTTTTACATCAAATTTTCTGTCGATAATTCCACCATATTTAAAATTGTAAGTCCCTTCATAGGCTTGAAAATCGCCCCACATGTTAAATTTCCCTAAGGTATTAATCTTAAATAATAATGTTCCATTGCCTTTTCCTTTCATTCCATGTCCAGAAATCCGATCTAAAATCACTTCAACTTCTGCATTAGGGGTTATATCAAGATCAAATTCCAGTTCAAGACCCTTATAATTTCTCGTATTTTCAAGAATTCCTTTTTTAATATTATACTTCTCTTTGGGAGTCAAAAAATGAATGAAACTATT
>CANHNG010000210.1 GCA_947461915.1 Flavobacteriaceae bacterium | reverse complement strand
TTCCTCACATCTATCTCGAAAACGGCTCTCCCTTTCCTGCCGATTTCAATGAAAGTGAAATCTATTATTTTGGCGGAACGGCTATTGCCATTGAAGCCGGATTACTCAGTAAAAAAGAGATTAAGATTTCGCTCGACGAAATGATTAAACGTGTAAAACTAGCCGGAGCGGCAAGTATCGGACTAACACTCTATCCTCCTTATCCAAAAGGTCTTTTTGTCAACAAAATAATGACTCAGGAGTATAGTTACCAAAACGGCGGCGACTGGACCTGGTTTGGTGGCCGGATGATTCAGCAGTTGATCAGGTACGGATTTGTTCAGGAAGCTTATGAACAAGTTCAGCCAATGTTAAAACGTGTGAAAGACAACAATGGATTTTACGAATGGTATTCGGTGGATAACAAACCCCGTGGCTCAGGTACATTCCGTGGCGAAGCCGGAGTGCTTTATGCTGCCATTGCAATGTTCGAAAACCTGAATCATAAAGAGAAGAAGTAGCAAATGCAGCACTTAAACTTGCGCAAAACCGATCAATTCCTGATGGCAAGTAAAGAAGTTTCAGCAAAGGTAGAGCTTATGAGCCAACAGGGAATTGCTGTCGAAGTTATTTCCAATTTTAGCCGAGAAACCGAAAAAAAATTATCTTAGTTTAGTTGAATAATTTGTTTAAAAAAGGGGTTCAACATAATTATTTGGCTGTGTTATTATAATAGTAATGATTGGATTAATGAATAAACCTAAAAATAATATAGAAAATGAATTATAATTTTGACAATAGAATAGTGGTAACTCTGGATGCTGGTGGTACTAATTTTGTATTCTCTGCCATTCAAGGCAATATTGAAGTGGTCGAACCTATTAGGTATCCTTCACAAGCCGATAATCTAGAATTATGTGTGAAAACGCTTAAAAAAGGATTTCATGAAGTAATTTCTAAATTGAAATCGTCGCCGGTTGCCATCAGTTTTGCTTTTCCGGGTCCTGCTGATTATGAAAAGGGGATTATTGGTGACTTACCTAATTTTCCATCTTTTAGAGGCGGTATAGCTTTGGGTCCTATGTTGGAAGATGAGTTTGGTATTCCGGTTTTTATAAACAATGACGGTAGCTTATTTGCTTATGGGGAAGCTCTTGTTGGTGCTTTGCCTGAAATAAACAAGAAATTGGAGCAAAGTGGCAGTTCCAAACGATACAAAAATCTTTTAGGTGTAACATTAGGAACCGGTTTTGGCGGTGGCGCAGTAATTAATAAAGAATTGCTGGTTGGAGATAATGGTTGCGGTGGTGATATTTGGTGTTTTCGAAATAAAAAATTTCCGGATAATATTGCTGAAACTAGCGTGAGCATTACAGCCATTAAAAATATTTATAAAGAATTATCAGGCGATGCAAGAGATTTAGAGCCTAGTGCTATTTTCGAAATTGCAGAAGGAACGGTTTCAGGTAATCAAGAAGTTGCCAAAAAAGCATTTTCAGAATTAGGCGAAATGGCGGGTGATGCTATTAGTCATGCAATTACAACTATTGATGGACTTATTGTTGTTGGCGGGGGATTATCTGGTGCCTATAAATACATTATTCCGGCTATGGTTGCCGAATTAAATAGTACGCTTAAAAACAATAACGGTGATACATTTCCACGATTACAGGTGAAAGCATATGATTTAACCGACGAGGATCAATTTAGAGAATTTGTAAGCGGTAATACGGTTCAAATCACTGTTCCCGGAACCGATAAAAAAATACCTTATGAGTCCGAAAGAAAAACAGGTGTACTTGTTTCAAAAGTGGGTGCAGAAAAGGCTATTTCAATAGGGGCATATGTATTTGCATTGTATAAACTAGATTCGTTGGGTTTTCTATACTCCAATAAGAATGAACTATAAGATAACCTAAAAGGAAACAAATAGGTTTACTTGCCCTTGTGGTAATTATTATGGGATTCGTTCAGCTGATAGCAAAATAATCTGGCAAATTTGCAAAAATAATAATAGTGGTCCTCAATTTGCTCCCGTTCCATGTAAAGTTAGCATATCCATTATTGGAGTTGGGTATCAATAAATAATTGATTTTGTAAAAGAGCTATTATTAATTTCGAAGAAAAACAAAAAAATATATTAGATTTGCTTTTTTAAAAGGTTTGCAAAAGTTAATTCTAATTTTATCCAATAAACAAAAAAACTATACTAGTTTACTTGGATTTTTTTATTTAAAAAAGGAGTTCTACAGAAATCCAAAAATTAACATGGGAAAAACATTATGTATATTATATTAAGATATTCAAATCGTTATTATTTGTTAGGTTTATTAGTCTTACTATTTAGCCTTAATTCTTATACGGCTTTATCTCAAGACTATGGTTTAGTATTCAATGGACAGAATTACTCTCTTGACGAAAGAACAGGTCTTAATTTAACACCAAACGGATTTGAGACTTTTAAAGATGAATTTAATATCACATTCGATATTAAAATTGATTTGATGCAAAAACGTTTATTTGGGTATGTATTAAGAGTAATTAATGATAAAAATCAAAATATTGATTTAATTATTTCCAACAATGCTACATCAAATAGTACGGTTAGAAGTTTAAATATTATAATTGGTACTACTAAAGCTGTGGTTCCAATTGTTAATACTAAATTTAATAAGAATAAATGGATTAAGTTAGGTTTGAAGTTTTCGTTAATCCAAAAAACGTTGTTGTTTTCGATTCAAGACGCTACGGTACTTAAAAAGAATATAAGTTTTAAAAATACAGACTCGTTTAAAGTTATTTTTGGGGCTAATAATTATACGCAGTTTGCCTCTACAGATGTGCCAGATATGAGTATTCGAGACATCAAATTATATGTTAATAAAAAACTTAAGTCTCACTATCCTTTAAATGAAATTAACGGAAATTATGCTCATGATAATTTTAGTGAAAATAAAGCGATTGTAACCCATTCAAATTGGATACTATATAGACATCAAGAATGGAAAAAGGTTTTTGAAAATAAGTTGGATGGGACTCAATTAATAACAGCTGATACTGTTAATAACGTTCTTTATTTACTTAGAAATAAAGAATTATTGCTTTATAATATTGAAAAGAATGAACCAATAACAATTAAATATAAAAATCCTCCCATTTATTTAACTTCAGATCACAGGGCTGTTTATAACTATCAAGACAAAAAAATATATTGCTATTTAATTGATAGAAATGTAGTTTCTAAATTAAACATTCAAACAGGAGTTTGGGAAAATGAAGCTGTTTTTACTAAAGAAAAACATAAACAAAAATACCAACATCATAACAGTATTTATAGTATGGTTGATAATTCAATATATACTTTTGGGGGTTATGGCCAATATACCTATAACAATGAAGTTAGGCGTATTAATTTAAAACAAGGTTTTTCTGAAGTTTTAAAAACAAACGCCTCCATATTTCATCCTAGATATTTGGCTGGAATAGGGGAGCTTAACGATACTATTTATATGTTGGGGGGCTATGGAAGTGACTCAGGCAGTCAATTAGTAAATCCAAAAAGCTATTTTGATTTATTAGGGTATGTCATTAAGGAAAAAAAATTCATAAAAAAATTTGAAATACCACACGTATTAGAAGATATGATTGTGGGGAACAATATATGGATTGATAAAAAAAACAGAGATTTTTTTGCCTTAATTTCGGATAAAACAAAATCTAAAGGTTATTTACAAATATTGAAAGGAAATATTGATAATTCTAAAGCTGAATTAGTAGGAAGCAAAATACCTTATGATTTTTTAGATGTGAAGTCTTTCGCAACTTTATATTATTTTCCAAAGAATAAAAAGTTTTTGGCATACACCTCTTTTTTAACGGATTCAATCCAAACACAATTTAAAATATATTCTATTGAATATCCTCCTATAGTTAAAAAAGACATCCCAGCTCAATCTGATATAAAAAATGTTAAATACATCCTTTATTACATAGCCCTTCTGTTGCTATTTGTATTAGTACTTGTTTGGTATTTTTACTCAAAAAAACACAAAGCTAGAATTAATGTTAAAGTGAATGAAGTTGATATAGTACATTTTGATGATTCTATTTCAAAAGTAAAAGAAATTGATTTTGAACCCATTTCCAGTGAGGTGGATTATCAAATAATATTTTTTGGAGGTTTTCAAATTATAGATCATAAACAAAATGA
>CANHNG010000209.1 GCA_947461915.1 Flavobacteriaceae bacterium | reverse complement strand
ATTAGTATTAAAAACACCGGTTGTTTAAATATAATTGGCCCTTGTGTAACTAAAGTTACACTTCGCCTCTTTTTGTTAGGCTACTTTTGACCAATTAAAATTCCAATCGCCTTCTTGGGTATAATCAGAACCCGTTTACAATCAAAAAATATGAACATAGAAAAAATCATTTCAGAAAATCAAGGCACAATAGTAGATGTGCGAACTTATGTTGAATTTATTGGCGGCCACGTTGCTGATTCTATCAATATTCCATTAAACGAAATCCCGCAAAGGATAGCAGACTTTCAGCAACTATTAGCACCGTTAATCCTTTGTTGTGCCTCTGGAAATAGAAGCGGAAAAGCATACCAGTTTTTGTCGCAACACGGCATCGAATGCTATGATGGGGGTTCGTGGCTTGACGTTAATTACTATAAATCAAAAACGATTTAACAAAATGATACAGCTAATCAAAAAATTATTGGGAATTGGACCCTGGGTAAACTATGGTAAATTAATAAAAGATGGAGCTCTAATTTTAGATGTGCGTCACAAAAGCGAATTTGCCGGAGGGCACATGAAAGGGGCAGTAAATATTGCTGTGGATACCTTGGCAGACAACTTATCCAAATTGAAAGACAAAAACCATCCTATTATCACCTGTTGTGCTTCTGGAATGAGAAGTGCATCAGCCAAAAACATTTTACAGTCCATTGGCTACACACAAGTATACAATGGTGGTGGCTGGAGAAATTTACAAAATAAAGTAGAACAATAAACCTTAGAATACTATTCAAATTATACATTAAATCTAAATACACTAAAAAAAATGGAAGCACATTATTACAATGTAAACCTCAGTTGGATTGCTGACAGAAAAGGCAAAATGGTTTCACCAGAATTAAATGATACCATTGAAGTAGCAACCCCTCCGCAATTCCCAAATGGGATTGAAGGAATATGGTCCCCAGAACATTTACTGACCGCTGCTGTGGTTAGTTGTTTCATGACCACTTTTTTATCCATAGCCGAAAATTCAAAATTAGAATTTACTAGTTTTGATTGTCCTGCAAAAGGGAAACTAGAACAAGTAGAAGGCAAATTTCTGATGACTGAAATACTAATGGAACCTACATTGGTCATCACAAAAGAATCCGATAAAGACCGTGCCGAGAGAATTCTTCAAAAATCGGAAGCAGCTTGTTTAATCTCCAATTCCATAAAATCAAAAGTGACATTTATTTCCAATATAAAATACTGAAATAATCACCTTATTTATTTATTATTAATTCACTTATTTACAATTAGTTAAAATATTTTAATCTATTTTTGTAAGGCTCCTTAAACGAGCAATGGTTTTTTTTCTAAACAACGCCCCACTTTGTAGTATTTAAATAAATTATTAATCTTTAAAATTAACAATTATGGAAACGATTACTAGGAGACAAGGTGTTGTAAAAGCACAGTCGAACGCCGCTCAAGGTTTAAGGGATTTATTTTTAGTTGAATTAAAGGACATATACTGGTCAGAAAAAACTATGGTCGGAGCAATTGAGAAAATAACAAAAAACGCTTCTTCACCAGAATTAGTAAGGGCTTTAAAAAATCATTTAACAGAAACGGAAGGGCAAATTTCACGTTTAGAAAAAGTATTTTATTCTATCGGATCTAAGGCTGTTGCTAGAAAATGTGCCTCCATGGAGGGATTGATAAAAGAAAGCAATAGCATCCTGAAAGATACCGCATTTGGTCCTGTTCGCGATGCTGGAATTATTGCTGTTGTGCAAAAAATGGAGCATTATGGAATTGCCAGTTATGGCACCTTACATTCCTATGCCGTAACATTAGGCGAAGAAAGAGCAGAACAATTGTTGGCCATGACTCTTAAAGAAGAGAAAAAAAATGACGTTGTTTTATCTAAAATTGCCACGGCCGACATAAACCCATAAGCAGCTGATGCTGATGATATTTGGTGATTGGAATACCTCACAAACCCATTAAATTTTGATTTAAAGCCTGTTTTTCACAGGCTTTTTTTTGTAAATTTTTAGCTCCTCGAATTCTACTCTAAAATTCGAGAGAATATAAAATGGCCTTGCAAAGGAAATCTTATCATTTCGCATCAAAAAAACCGTAATGACACATTGTAAAAATCTAAAATTTATGGACAAACAAATCCTGACAACTATTCTAAAAATCATTTGCCTTACGCCAAAATAAAAATTACATTTGCAGCACTTTAACTTTTACATCTAAAATGAAGCGCAACACACAACAATTAAACGATTTAACGATCCAAGTCAGAAGAGACATTCTTCGCATGGTACACGCTGTCAATTCAGGTCATCCTGGTGGTTCACTAGGCTGTGCCGAATTTATGATCGTATTATACCAGAACCTAATGGAACGAAAAGAAGGTTTTGATATGGACGGAATAGGAGAAGATCTTTTCTTCCTTTCAAACGGCCATATTTCTCCCCTTTTCTATAGTGTCTTAGCAAGAAGCGGTTATTTTCCCGTTTCGGAATTAGCGACCTTTCGCCTTATTAATTCCAGATTACAAGGCCATCCAACAACGCATGACGGTTTACCAGGAGTGAGAATAGCTTCGGGTTCACTTGGACAGGGATTGTCTGTGGGAATTGGTGCTGCACAAGCAAAAAAGTTAAACGGCGACACTCATCTTATCTACACTTTACACGGAGATGGCGAATTGCAAGAAGGCCAAAACTGGGAAGCCATTATGTATGCTTCTGCCAAAAAGGTAGACAATCTAATTGCCACCATCGATTTGAACGGAAAACAAATAGACGGAACCACCGACGAGGTTTTGGCAATGGGAAGTATTCGCGCCAAATTTGAAGCCTTTGATTGGGATGTTCTGGAAATCACTGCAGGTAATGACATCGAGGCTATTATAGCCGGGATGAACGATGCCAAATCAAGAACCGGAAAAGGAAAACCGGTTTGTGTACTATTGCATACCGAAATGGGAAATGGAGTAGATTATATGATGTTCAGTCACGCTTGGCACGGAAAAGCGCCTAACGATGCACAACTTGAAAATGCATTGAGCCAAAACTATAATACTGGAGGAGAAAGCGACTACTAAATCAGATTGTAGATTTTATATTGCAGATTTTATATTCAAAACAAAATCTTTCAATTTTGAAATCTTTTAATCTTCAATAAAGAAAAATGAAAAAATATACAAATACAGGAAGTAAAGATACACGTTCCGGCTTCGGAGCGGGAATGACTGAACTAGGTCAAACCAATGAAAACGTTGTGGCACTTTGTGCTGATTTAATTGGATCATTGAAATTTGACGATTTCAAAAAAAATCATCCAGAGCGTTTTTTCCAAATTGGGATTGCCGAAGCGAACATGATTGGAATCGCCGCCGGATTAACCATTGGTGGAAAAATTCCATTTACGGGAACTTTCGCCAACTTTTCCACCGGAAGAGTTTATGACCAAATCCGCCAATCCGTTGCGTATTCTGAGAAAAACGTAAAAATTTGTGCTTCTCACGCCGGATTGACTTTGGGCGAAGATGGCGCTACTCACCAAATATTAGAAGACATCGGACTGATGAAAATGTTGCCTGGAATGACGGTAATCAATACTTGTGATTACAACCAAACCAAAGCGGCCACATTAGCCATTGCCGACCATCATGGCCCTGTTTATTTGCGTTTTGGGCGTCCTGTGGTGCCTAACTTTATGCCTGCTGACGAACCGTTCGTAATCGGGAAAGCAATTGTATTGAACGAAGGAACCGATGTTACGATTGTGGCCACCGGACATTTGGTTTGGGAAGCGTTAATCGCTGCCGAAGCCTTGGAAGCTAAAGGGATTTCGGCAGAAGTGATTAACATTCACACCATAAAACCCTTGGATGAAGCCGCCATTTTGAAATCATTGGCAAAAACCAAATGTATCGTTACTGCCGAAGAGCACAATATCCTTGGAGGTCTTGGCGAAAGCGTGGCGAGAGTTTTGGCTTTGAATACGCCAACTCCACAAGAGTTTGTGGCTGTTCAAGATAGCTTTGGCGAAAGCGGAACACCAGCACAACTAATGGAAAAATACAAACTGAACAATCAAGCAATTGTGGCAGCGGTAGAAAGAGTAATCAAAAGAAAATAATATTACTGCTTATTTTTCACCATAAAAAAACCTCGAAAGTTTAGCCTTTCGAGGTTTTTT
>CANHNG010000208.1 GCA_947461915.1 Flavobacteriaceae bacterium | reverse complement strand
GTAAACGCTTTTTTATAGTATTCGATAGTTATTGGAGCAAAACCTAAAATTTCATGTATAGAATCAAAAAAAATCCCGTCTTCAAGAGAACGGGATTTCGAAAATATTTTTCTAATGATATTCATCTAATATTAGAAGTCTAATTTTTTTACTAATACACAGGCATTGTGACCTCCAAAACCAAAAGTATTACTCATCAAGACATTCATTTCTCTTTTTTGGGCAACATTAAACGTAAAGTTTAATTTGGAGTTGATGTTTTCATCATCGGTAAAATGATTTATCGTAGGAGGAACAATTCCATATTTCATCGAAAGGATAGAAGATATAGTTTCAATTGCTCCTGCTGCGCCAAGTAGGTGGCCTGTCATCGATTTTGTTGAATTCAAGTTCATGGTATAGGCATGCTCCCCAAAAACGTGTTCAATTGCTTTAGATTCTGCTAAATCACCTAGAGGTGTTGAAGTCCCGTGCATATTTACACCATCAACGTCAGTAGGTTTTAATCCCGCATCTCTCAAACAATTCAACATAACATTTTTTGCACCCAAACCTTCAGGGTGAGGTGCTGTAATGTGATACGCATCTGCCGACATTCCGCCGCCACCTAATTCACAATAAATTTTTGCGCCTCGGGCAATAGCATGTTCGTATTCTTCAAGAATTAAAGCACCCGCGCCTTCCCCAAGTATAAAACCATCTCGGTCTTTATCCATAGGCCTTGAAGCGGTTTTCGGATCATCATTTCTTGTTGAAAGCGCATGCATGGCATTGAATCCACCCATTCCTGCAATAGTTACCGCAGCCTCTGAGCCTCCAGTTACCATTATGTCGGCATGGCCTAGTCGGATATAATTAAAAGCGTCTATAATTGCGTTTGTTGATGAGGCACAAGCAGAAACCGTTCCGAAGTTTGGCCCTCTAAATCCATATTTTATGGAAATGTGTCCACAGGCAATATCTCCAATCATTTTGGGGATAAAAAAAGGGTTGAATTTTGGCGTTCCATCCCCAGCAGCAAAATTTAGAACTTCAATTTGAAAAGTTTCCAAGCCCCCTATTCCTGAACCCCAAATTACTCCTGCTCTATCTTTATCTATTTTATCTAAGTCAAAATTAGCATCATTCATAGCTTCTTCGGAGGAAACCATAGCATATTGTGCATAACGATCCATTTTTCGAGCGTCTTTTCTGTCTATGAAATCTTCAACATTAAAGTTTTTTAATTCACATGCAAACTGGGTTTTGAATTTTGAAGCATCAAAATAAGTTATTGGAGCAGCTCCACTAACGCCGTTAACAAGTCCGTTCCAGTATTCTTGAACAGTATTCCCAATAGGGGTAAGAGCTCCTAAGCCCGTAACCACAACTCGTTTTAATACCATGATTTGTTCTATTTAGTTTTTAAACAAATAAAACCCATGCTTTCTTGCTGTATTACTATCACAAAAGAGCCATGGGTATTATATTATAAATATCGTTTTGATTGAAATTCAATCAGGAATTTAATTTAAAAAATAACACCCGTTAACAATGCTGCAAACGGGTGTGTGTTTTTTATTATTTCTTAGCTTCTTCAATATAAGAAATTGCTTGACCTACAGTACCAATGTTTTCTGCTTGATCGTCTGGAATCTGAATATCAAATTCTTTTTCGAATTCCATAATAAGCTCCACAGTGTCTAATGAGTCAGCCCCTAAATCGTTAGTGAAGCTAGCTTCTGTTACAACTTCATTTTCGTCAACACCTAATTTGTCTACGATAATAGCTTTTACTCTTGATGCAATGTCTGACATAATCTTTAATTTTAAAATTTAATTTGTTGGCAAAAATAAAAAACTTTATTTTAAAACAACTTATTTACTTAATAAATTTATAAATAGGAATTTATTACCCAAATTTAATAAACACTCTAAAATGTTATTTATTATCATTTTTTATCCCTTTTTTTGCATGATAAAATTATTTAAAATATGAATAAAATAGTGATTTTTGCTTCTGGATCGGGTACAAATGCTGAAAACATTATACAATATTTTGAATCCAAAGATGTCGCAACCACCGCAGCTGTTTTTACAAACAATCCAATTGCCAAAGTGATTGAAAGGGCCAAAAAATTTCACATACCCACTGAAATTTTCTCCAAAGCAGAATTATTTGAAAGCAAAGTCTTGCAAAAATTAAATGCGTTCCAGCCCGATTTGATCGTTCTCGCAGGTTTTTTGCTTAAACTTCCCGAAGATATTATCGAAGCCTATCCCAATAAAATAATAAACATCCATCCCGCTTTGTTGCCAAAATACGGCGGAAAAGGAATGTACGGCATGAATGTACATAAGGCCGTTGTTGAGAATAAGGAAAAAGAAACCGGAATTACCATTCATTTTGTCAATGAAAATTATGATGAAGGAAACATTATTTTTCAGAAAAAAGTTGCTCTATTGATTTCGGATACACCCGAAGTGGTCGCAGAAAAAATACATGAATTGGAACAAAAATACTTTCCAGGAGTAATCGAAAAACTTCTAACTTCTACCCCATAACTTCATACTTTGGAACACGATGTACACATTTATACAGATGGCGCTGCCAAGGGAAATCCCGGTCGCGGCGGTTATGGCGTTGTTATGGAACTTGTTGGTACACCACATAAAAAGGAGTTCTATGAAGGCTTTCGCCATACGACCAATAACCGAATGGAATTACTAGCTGTAATCGTTGGAATCGAAAAGCTCAAAAACCCGAATATGAAAGTTTTAATTGTTTCAGATTCAAAATATGTAGTTGATTCCGTGGCAAAAAAATGGGTTTTTGGCTGGGAAAAAAAAGGTTTTTCAGGGAAGAAAAACCCTGATTTATGGAAACGGTTTTTGGTAATTTATAGAAAACACCAAGTCGATTTCAAATGGATTAAAGGACATAATAATCATCCTCAAAATGAGCGTTGCGACGAATTAGCCGTTATGGCGTCGATGCAGAAGGAGCTTTCCATAGATGTTTTTTATGAGAAAGAGGAAGCCAAACTTTTATAGAAACTTCTAATCGCTTACATTTTCAAACTTCAAACTTATAAACTATCTTTGCCGCTTAATTCGAATCATATAGAATGAATAAATTATTGATTGTTGGAACGGTCGCTTTCGACGCTATTGAAACCCCTTTTGGCAAAACGGACAAAATCTTAGGAGGCGCGGGAACTTACATTGGACTTTCGGCATCTCATTTTAACCTTGAATCGGCAATTGTTTCGGTTGTTGGTGATGATTTTCCTCAGGAATATATCAATTTATTGACAGACAGAAATATTGATATTTCTTGTCTTGAGGTGGTCAAAGGCGGAAAAACGTTCTTCTGGAGTGGTTTGTATCACAATGATTTGAACTCAAGAGATACCTTGGCTACGGAATTAAATGTTTTGGCCGATTTTCAACCCAAAGTTCCGCAAAATTTCAAAACTGCCGATGTGGTAATGTTAGGAAATTTACATCCGTTGGTGCAAAGCAGCGTTTTGGACCAAATGGACGTGAAACCAAAATTAGTGGTTCTCGATACCATGAATTTCTGGATGGACTGTGCTTTACCCGAATTATTAGATGTTATCAAACGAGTGGACGTTATTACCATCAACGATGAGGAAGCACGACAACTTTCGGGAGAATATTCATTAGTGAAGGCCGCCGCAAAAATTCACGCCATGGGCCCTGAATTTGTTGTTATTAAAAAAGGTGAGCACGGAGCGTTATTATTTCACAACCATCAAATTTTCTTTGCGCCAGCTTTGCCATTGGAAGAAGTTTTTGATCCAACAGGAGCTGGAGATACATTTGCTGGTGGGTTTGCAGGATATATCACTCAAAGCGGAAATATATCTTTTGAGAACATGAAAAACGCCATAATATATGGCTCCAATTTAGCTTCTTTTTGTGTGGAAAAATTTGGAACCGAAAGAATGGTCGGTCTTGAAAAAGAAGAAGTAATCGATAGATTGAAGCAATTCAAATCATTGACACAATTTGACATAGAAATATAATGTAAAATTATGAAGCCTCGGAAACGGGGCTTCTTAAATAAACTACCACTACTATACCATGAGCGACGCAATTAAACACGAATGTGGCATTGCCCTTCTAAGATTAAAGAAACCATTAGAATTCTACAAAGAAAAATATGGTACAGCTTTCTACGGAATACAAAAAATGTATCTGATG
>CANHNG010000207.1 GCA_947461915.1 Flavobacteriaceae bacterium | reverse complement strand
CAAGGCTACCAAATCATTGCCACAACCCCACACGAGAATGATTGTTTGCTAGATGACTTTGATATTTCGCAACCCAGCGCCTTGTTTTTTGGTACGGAACGGGACGGTTTGTCCGAGGAGATTTTGCAAAAAGCCGATGGCTTTCTTAAAATCCCCATGACCGGTTTTACCGAGAGTCTTAACATTTCGGTTTCGGCGGCCATCATCATCCAAAATTTGATGAACAGATTACGCCATTCGGATATCGATTGGCATTTGTCCGAAGAAGAAATCTTAATTAAGCGATTGGCTTGGGCCAAGAATTCTATAAAAGACATTAAGAGAATTGAAGCACGGTATTACGCCGAAGTTCAAAATGAGGGAGTCATAGAAGGATAAATTCGGCCAAAAGAGGAGGGTATAAGTACAAATTTCCGACTTTTTCAATTTTTGGATAATTTTGCCCTATTTAAGGATTTTTGACGATGCAGCACTACCTAAATTTGAAGCATTAAATCAAAAAAATGAAAGATTCGATTGCCATTCTATGCGGTGGCGGACCTGCACCAGGAATAAATGCAGTAGTAAGTACGCTTATTAAAGTTTTTATAAAAGAAAATTACCGGGTCATCGGCATTCATGAGGGGTATAAAACAATTTTTACCGACAATCCCAATACAGTGGATTTGAGTTTTGAATATGCCGATAAAATATTCAGCCTTGGTGGCTCTTCTCTTAAAATGAGCCGTTACAAACCCAAAGACAGTGAATTTAAAACCGATTTTTTTGTTAAGAACAACGTGAAACTTTTGGTTACCATTGGTGGTGATGACACTGCCTCTACGGCTAACCGAATAGGTAAATTCTTGTCCATTAATAACATCAATGTCAGCAATATACACGTTCCCAAAACGATTGACAATGATCTTCCGTTGCCGGACAGAAATCCTACTTTTGGGTTTCACTCGGCCAAAGATGAAGGGGTGCGTATAGGAAACACTATTTATGAAGATGCTAGAACCAGTGAGAATTGGTTTGTGCTATCAACGATGGGGCGTGAAGCAGGTCATCTTGCTTTTGGTATAGGCATGAGTTGTCACTTTCCAATGGTGATTATTCCGGAAATGTTCAATAAAACCAGTGTGACATTCGAAAAGATTACCAGAATACTGGTGTCATCGATTATCAAAAGAAAGATAGAGAATATTCCTTACGGGGTGATTATTATCAGCGAAGGGGTTTTTCATTTTATGGATGATAGTGAAATAAACAATTCAGGAATAAACTTTACCTATGACGACCATGGACATCCCGAACTGGGTAATGTGAGCAAGTCGCATATTTTTAACATGCTCCTGCAACAAAAGCTGAAAAGCATGAACATTGATGTGAAAAGCAGGCCGGTAGAAATGGGCTATGAGCTCCGTTGTTGCAGGCCTATTGGCTTTGACCTTACTTTATGCACCTTGCTGGCGATGGGGGTAAAAAAATTATTCCAACAAGGACTTACGGGTTGCTTGGTATCGGCCAACTCCAATGGCGATATCAATCCACTCTACTTAAAAGACCTCGAGGGGCCTGACGGAAAAATAAAACCGCGTCTTGTGGATATTGAATCCGAAATGGCAAAATTACTTTTTTCTAATCTGCACTATATCACCGTAGCGGATTATGAAAAAGTAAAAAAATATGTGCCCAAACCCGAAGAATATGATTTCAATAAAATATTGGAATGGGAGAAGTAAGATGAGTTAAGGATACAACCGTTTTTTTTAATGTATTGATATAAATACCCGATTGGTTTCAAAACCTTTCGGGTCTTTTTTTATTGGTCATGGGCGAATTTTAAATTCTCTTTTTAGATTTTTTTTAATTTAATAGGAGTTATAAATAACTGTAAAACAAATAAAAGGTATTATTTTGGGCAAAATAAAAGCGTTATATTTGCAACTTGGTAAAATTAGTTTCGGAATTTTTAAAGATTGGCTCGGATTGACAGTTTTTTTTGGTATTTCAATAAATTTTCACGGCCGTTAGTATTTTCTGTTTTTTTTACTAAATTTAGAAAAACATAAAAGTAAGATAATTTATATTTTTTTATACCGTAATTGTATATAAAATTGGATAAAAGGAGTGTCATAATCCATCATAAAAGGACGGATTATATAGCAATTATTGAAAAGAAACTGATTCTTAAATGGAAATATTTCATATCGCAGCGGAGTGTTATCCGGTGGCAAAAGTGGGCGGTTTAGCCGATGTCGTAGGAGCCTTGCCAAAATATCAAAATAACGCGAATCACCAAGTTAGGGTGGTGCTACCTTGTTATGAAACCCCCTTCATAAAAGAAAATAATTGGGATTGTGTTTATTCGGATTATGTGAAATTGGGGAATTTTAATTTCCCGTTCAACGTTCTTAAGGAAAGTACAGATAAATTAGGATTCGAATTGTATTTGATAGCAATTCCGGAATTATTCGATCGAAAAGAGATCTATGGTTATGAAGATGATATCGAGCGGTTTGTGTCTTTTCAGATGGCCACTTTGGATTGGATCATTAGCAGAACGGAAGTTCCGGACGTCATCAATTGCCACGATCACCACACGGGATTAATTCCGTTTATGATGCTACATGCCCCTAAATATTTGAAGTTGCAGCATACCCCATCGGTGATTACGATACACAATTCTATCTACCAAGGGCAATTCAGTTTTGATAAATTGTATTATTTGCCAGAATTCGATTTGTCGAAAGTGACTCTTTTGCAATGGAACAACAGCATCAATTCATTGGCGACAGCCATCAAATGCGCCTCGGAGGTGACAACGGTTTCGCCGAATTATCTGAATGAAATTAATTATTCGGCCTATGGATTAGAGTCGTTATTTAACCTTGTGAGACACAAGTCTAAAGGCATTTTGAACGGGATTGACGTTGAAGTTTGGAATCCAGCCACAGATACGATGTTGGAAAGTAATTTTTCCAGTAAAAATTTCAAAAAAGGGAAGCAGGAGAACAAAGAAAAGTTGTGCCTGGAGTTCAATTTAGACCCAACAAAACCGCTTTTTAGTTTCATTGGAAGACTATTAGAGGAAAAGGGAGCGGATTTGTTACCCCATGCCGCTGCGTTTGCTTTGTCTGAAAATTACAAAGAAATCAACATTCTAGTTTTAGGCTCGGGAAACCCGGAAATAGAAAATCAATTGGGTCATTTGTTGACTGGTTTTAAAGGAAACTGCAATGTTTATATTGGGTATAATGAAACATTAGCGCACTTAATTTATGCGGGTTCTGATTTTTTATTGATGCCTTCAAGGGTGGAGCCTTGTGGTTTGAACCAAATGTACGCTTTGCGCTATGGAACGATTCCCATTGTGAGACGAACGGGCGGCCTGAAAGACACGGTAATCGATTTGGGTGACGACGGAAACGGCATCTGCCATGACCAAGCCACTGTGAGCGATGTTTGTTATTCGGTTCAAAGGGCGGTGAATTTATATAAAGACAAGAAAAAATTAAATGACATTCGCAAATCAGGGATGGCCATTGACCATTCCTGGGAAAATGTTTGTCAGCAATATATAGAATTGTATAATTTAATACTAAACAAAAAATGAAAGCTAAAAGGAAAAATGTTATCGCAATTATTCTAGGTGGTGGTCAGGGCTCCAGATTATTTCCATTGACAGAGTCACGCTCGAAACCCGCTGTTCCGATTGGGGGAAAGTATCGATTAGTCGATATCCCGATCTCAAACTGCATGAATTCTGATATTTACCGGATATTTGTTTTGACCCAATTCAATTCGGCTTCCTTGAATGCACACATCAAGAACACCTACCATTTTAGTATTTTTAGCCATGCTTTTGTTGATATTTTGGCCGCTGAACAAACACCGGATAATCCTACTTGGTTTCAGGGAACTGCTGACGCGGTAAGGCAATGTATGCCGCATTTTTTAAACCATAAATTTGACTATGCCCTGATTCTTTCCGGGGATCAATTGTACCAAATGGATTTGGATGAGATGATTGTGGCTCATATAAAAAATGAAGCCGACATCTCCATAGCAACTTTGCCGGTAAATGATAAAGATGCCCCTGAATTTGGAATTCTAAAAACCAACGCCCAAAGTTGTATTGAATCGTTTATTGAAAAGCCTGCCAAAGAATTGTTGCCGGATTGGAAATCGGATGTTAGCGATCAAATGCGAAATGAAGGAAAAAATTAT
>CANHNG010000206.1 GCA_947461915.1 Flavobacteriaceae bacterium | reverse complement strand
GATTCTCGGGCTGTAATCCAATTTAAAGGTGGTGAAACCGAAGCAATAAAAAGGTTGGAACATTATTTTTTTGAAACAAAGAGCTTGTCTATTTATAAAGAAACCCGAAATGGAATGGTTGGCGCTAATTATTCATCCAAATTTTCAGCCTGGTTGGCAATGGGTTGTATTTCGCCACGATCTATTTACCAAGAGATTAAAAAATATGAAAAAGAATTTGGCGCAAACGACTCCACTTATTGGTTGGTTTTCGAATTGTTATGGCGCGATTTTTTTCGATTTATGTTCAAAAAACACCAAACCAAATTTTTCCTATATTCTGGAATCAAAACCGACAAAGTCAACTCAAAATCATTGAATGAAAAATTACTTTCACAATGGATAAATGGGACAACACAGTCTGATTTTATCAATGCCAATATGATCGAATTAAAGAAAACGGGGTTTATGAGCAATAGAGGCAGACAAAATGTTGCCAGTTATTTTTGCAATGAATTGAATATGGATTGGCGTTTTGGTGCCGCCTATTTTGAGGAACAATTAATTGATTATGATGTGTGCAGTAATTGGGGCAATTGGGCTTATTTGGCCGGTGTTGGCAACGATCCTCGTGGGCATCGCTATTTTAACATCGAAAAACAAGCCAATGATTATGATAAAAATAAAGTCTTCAGAGATTTATGGTTAGAATAAATAAAAAAATATTGCATTTTCAAAAATAAAAACTACCTTTGCGGCCGTCTTGCAATAGATGCACGACATACATAATAATCATTTAAATAATATTGGAATGTATTTAACAAAAGAAGTTAAAGAAGAAATCTTCGCTAAACACGGAGAAAAAACAAACACAGGAAAGGCAGAAGCGCAAATCGCTTTATTCACTTTCAGAATTAGCCACCTAACAGAGCACTTGAAAAAAAATCGTCACGATTATAACACAGAGCGTTCCTTAGTATTGCTAGTAGGTAAAAGAAGATCTTTGTTGGATTACTTGAAGAAAACAGAAATCAACAGGTACCGTGAGATTATAAAAGTATTGAATATCAGAAAATAATCAATAGTAAAGAGGTGCGAAAGTGCCTCTTTTTGTTTTTATACGCATTAAAAAAGTTTGGTTTTTCATTGGGTTTTAGGCATTAACTACGCAACAACAACACAACCCGCCTGTCGGCTGGCAGGCTAAAACCCATGTTCAACTTAAAGAATTAAAATTATGATTCCACAATTATTTGTAGAAAAAATCGATTTAGGTGATGGAAGAAGCATCACAATCGAGACAGGACGTCTAGCCAAACAAGCTGACGGTTCCGTAGTAGTAAGAATTGGTAAAACTGTCATCTTAGGAACAGTTGTATCTTCCAGAAAAGCGAGTCCAGGTATTGATTTTCTTCCGCTTACGGTAGATTATCGTGAAAAATTCGCAGCCGCAGGCCGTTTTCCTGGTGGTTTTTTCAAAAGAGAAGCACGTCCAAGTGACAGCGAAGTATTGACAATGAGATTGGTTGACCGTGTTTTGCGTCCGCTTTTCCCGAGTGATTACCACGCTGAAGTGCAAGTTATGATTCAGTTAATGTCGCATGACGACGAAATAATGCCTGATGCATTAGCAGGATTAGCCGCTTCAGCCGCTTTAGCCTTGTCTGACATTCCTTTTGAAACATTGATTTCTGAAGCTAGAGTGGGAAGAATTGACGGTAAATTTATCATCAATCCATCCCGTGCTCAATTAGAATTGTCAGATATCGACATGATGATTGGAGCTTCAACAGATTCTATCGCAATGGTAGAAGGAGAAATGAAAGAAATTTCAGAAGCTGAAATGGTTGAAGCCATTAAATTTGCTCACGAACATATTAAAGTACAAATCGCAGCGCAAGAAAGATTAGCAAATGCATTTGGAAAAAAAGAAGTTCGTACTTATGAAACTGAAAAAAAAGACGATGTAATTTACGCAAAAGTAAAAGCAGCGGCTTACGACAAAATTTATGCTATCGCTAGTAAAGGTTCGGCAAAACACGAACGTTCTGCTGCTTTTGACGCTGTTAAAGAAGAAGTAAAAGCCTTATTTACAGAAGAAGAATTAGCTGAAAACGGCGATTTAATTGGAAAATATTTCTATAAAACCAATAAGGAAGCGGTTCGTAATGTAACCCTAGATTTAGGAACTCGTTTGGACGGAAGAAAAACTACCGAAATCAGACCAATTTGGTGCGAAGTAGATTACTTACCCTCCGTGCACGGTTCAGCATTGTTTACCCGTGGAGAAACACAAGCTTTGGCAACAGCCACTTTAGGAACTTCCAGAGAAGCCAACCAAATTGATTCCCCATCAGAACAAGGAGAAGAAAAATTCTACTTGCACTATAATTTTCCACCATTTTCCACAGGAGAAGCTCGTCCGCTAAGAGGAACTTCAAGAAGAGAAGTGGGTCACGGAAACTTGGCGCAAAGAGCGTTAAAAAATATGATTCCTGCTGATTGTCCTTACACCATTCGTGTGGTTTCTGAAGTGTTGGAATCTAATGGTTCGTCTTCAATGGCAACGGTATGTGCCGGAACATTGTCCTTAATGGATGCCGGAATTCAAATGATTCGTCCTGTTTCAGGAATTGCCATGGGATTAATTACTGACGGGGATCGTTTCGCAGTATTGTCTGATATCTTGGGTGATGAAGATCACTTGGGAGATATGGACTTTAAAGTGACTGGAACTACTGAAGGAATTACAGCTTGTCAAATGGACATTAAAATTGACGGATTGAAATATGAAATCATGGAACAAGCTTTGGCGCAAGCCAGAGAGGGTCGTTTGCATATTCTTAAAATTCTGGTTGATACTTTACCAGCTCCAAAAGCGGATGTTAAAACATATGCTCCAAAAATTATTACCAGAACTATTCCTGGTCAATTTATTGGTGCGTTGATTGGTCCTGGTGGAAAAGTAATTCAAGAATTACAAAAAGCTACTGGAACTACTATCGTAATCAATGAAGTGAACGAAGAAGGAGTTATCGAGATTCTTGGTACAGATCCAGCTGGAATTGAAGCAGTATTGGCTAAAATACAGTCTATTACTTTCAAACCACAAATGGGAGAAGCTTATGAAGTAAAAGTAATCAAAATGCTTGATTTTGGTGCAGTGGTTGAATACCTTGATGCTCCAGGAAATGAAGTGTTGCTTCACGTTTCGGAATTAGCTTGGGAAAGAACAGAAAACGTTACCGACGTTGTAAATATGGGTGATGTTTTCATGATTAAGTACTTAGGTTTGGATCCAAAAACTCGTAAAGAGAAAGTGTCCAGAAAAGCTTTGATACCAAGACCTCCACGTGAGTAATAAATAGAGTAATCAAATCTTAGTTTACTAAAGTTTATTTATAGAAAAGCCCGTTTCATTCATTTGGAACGGGTTTTTTAGTTATGGTTTTTATCTTTATATAAACTTGTAGGTTTATTTACTTTTGTTCTTATTTATAGGATTTTTTAACTATTGTTAAACTATTTTGCCCAGTAAATAAACTATTTTAGCATTTTAATTTAATATTGTAAAATGACAAAAACCGTTGGTATAATTGGAGCTGGAATTGGAGGTCTTGCACTATCCATTCGACTGGCCAATCAAGGGTTTAAGGTAACAATTTTTGAGAAAAATAGTTATCCAGGAGGAAAATTGAGTGAGCTCAATATGAATGGGTTCCGATTTGATAAAGGGCCATCATTATTTACTATGCCAGCTTTAATAGATGAGCTGACTGCATTACAGGGAAGCTCACATAAGTTTGAATATCAGAAATTAGATGTCATAACTAACTATTTTTATTCAGACGGAACGCAATTAAAAGCATCCGCTAATTTGGATGATTTTGCAGAGGAAGTACATTTAAAATTAAATGAAAAAAAAGAAACTGTTTTAAAACACATCAAGCGCAACGCTTTTTATTTTAAAACCACTGAAGATTTATTTTTGAAACAATCGCTTCATCAACTGAAAAATTTTATTAATTTTAAGACTTTAAAAGGTATATTGTTTTCCCCTTTCTTAGGATTATTCAGCACAATGAACGAAAAAAATTCGCAAACATTTTCCAATCCAAAAACGGTACAACTATTCAATCGATTTGCCACCTATAACGGCTCTAATCCATACAAAGCACCTGCCCTGATGAATATGATTTCGCATTTAGAGTTCAATCTTGGGGCTTATTTGCCAAAAAAAGG
>CANHNG010000205.1 GCA_947461915.1 Flavobacteriaceae bacterium | reverse complement strand
ATATAAAAGATGACATAATTCGATATATATTTACAACCGATTTAATTACAGTAGAAAACCAATTTATGTTACAAAATAAAATTATACTTGGCAGCGAGGAATGGTGTTCCTTCCCTGAATTAGGTATACCAACCATCAAGGCAAGAGTTGATTCTGGCGCAAAAACCTCTGCTTTACATGCCATCAATATTGCCCCATTTAAAAAAGAAGGACAAAATTGGGTCAAATTTGATATTAATCCCATCCAAAACAACGTCAAGACAGTTATCCATTGCGAAGCTCCATTGGTAGACAAACGAATCGTGAAAAGTTCCAGCGGATTTCGAGAAGAACGTTATGTAATTCAAACCAATTTGGAAATTGGCAATTCAAACTGGATTATCGAAATGACCTTGACTAATAGAGATTCAATGGGCTTTCGAATGCTATTGGGTCGTGAAGCCATGAGCGGAAGAGTTTTGGTGGATCCAGAGCAACAATATCTTTTAGGCCAACCCACAAGTGATAGTTTAAAAGAAGTTTATAAAAATTCCGAGAAAGCGAGTTCCGGTTTGCGCATCGGACTTTTGGCCAGTAATCCGGAATTGTACAGCAATAAACGAATAATGGAAGCCGGCGAAATGCGGGGTCACGAAATGCACTTTTTGAATATTAAGGAGTGCTATATGAAGCTGGACGCCAAAACCCCGGAAATTCACTATCGTGGAGGTTTAATATTGAATCAATTTGATGCTGTTATTCCTAGAATTCGCCCCAGCATTACCTTTTATGGTTGTGCATTGACTCGGCAATTCGAGGCACTAAACGTATACTGCTTAAATTCTTCCACTGCAATCACGCAGTCGCGGGACAAGCTTTTCTCCCTTCAATTGCTTTTGCAAAGCGGGATTGATATTCCAACAACCGGTTTTGCCAATTCCCCTTTGGATACCGATGATTTGATAAAAATGGTGGGTGGTTCTCCGTTAATCGTGAAATTACTCGAAGGGACACAAGGAAAAGGGGTTGTTTTAGCTGAAACCAAAAAAGCAGCCGAGAGCGTTATCAATGCCTTCAAAAGTTTGAATGCCAATATTTTGGTGCAAGAATTCATAAAAGAAGCCAACGGAAAAGACTTGCGTTTGTTTGTGGTCGACGGAAAAGTGGTGGCCACTATTCAGCGGGAAGCCATGCAAGGTGAATTCCGAGCTAATATTCATCTTGGAGGAACAGCCTCGGTTATTAAACCTACCTCTGAAGAGAAAAAGATAGCAATTCGTGCCGCAAAGGCAATGGATTTGAAAGTTGCAGGTGTTGATATTATTCGTTCCTCAAAGGGGCCACTATTACTTGAAGTGAACTCCTCTCCGGGTCTTGAAGGTATTGAAGGGGCCACTAATAAAGATATTGCAGGTGAAATGATACGTGCTATCGAGAAGAATTTTAAATTGTAAAGAACAAATACCGAATTAAATGCCCTCTACAGAAATGGTAAATAGATAGTGTTTACAACAACATTACATTCGAAAATTCCGCAATCGTAACGAATTCAGTATCACAGAAACCGAGCTAAAACTCATCGCAGCCGCAGCAATCATTGGCGACAACAGTATTCCAAAGACCGGATACAAAACTCCTGCAGCCACCGAAATTCCAAAAACATTGTAGACAAAGGCAAAAAACAAGTTCTGTTTGATGTTTCGCATTACGGCCTGACTCAAATTCTTGGCTTTCACAATGCCTTGCAAATCGCCTTTCACCAGAGTAATTTTGGCACTTTCAATGGCCACATCCGTTCCAGTTCCCATGGCAATTCCGATGTCAGCTTGCGCCAATGCCGGGGCGTCGTTGATTCCGTCGCCCGCCATGGCCACAATTTTTCCTTCGGCTTGTAGGCTTTTGATTTCCTTGAGTTTGTCTTCCGGCAGACAATTGGCAATAAAACCAGTCAGATTCAATTCCTCGGCGACCGCTTTTGCTGTATTTTCATTGTCGCCGGTAATCATGATCACCTCAATACCCTGACGCCTCAGTTCCTTGATGGCTGCAGCACTTGTCGGTTTAATTTTATCAGAAATGGACACAAATCCAACGGAAATAGCATCTACGGAAATATAGGAAACTGTTTTTCCTAGTTTTTGTTCGGCGATGATTTTGGTTTCCAAATCATCAGGAATGCTTGATCCTATTTGCTCCATTAGTTTTTGATTTCCCAATGCCACCTTTTTGTTGGCGACTGTTCCGACAACCCCTTTGCCGGAAATGGCTTCGAAATCCTTCACTTCCACCAAGGAAACATTTTTGGATCTGGCATAATTCACCACGGCTTGCGCCAAAGGATGCTCGCTATATTGATTTAAAGAAGCGATGTAGTGCAACAAATTTTCCGATTCATCATTCGAAGAAAACACTTTTTCTACCGAAGGTTTTCCTTCCGTAATGGTTCCTGTTTTGTCGGTTATCAAGACATTTACCTTGTTCATATTTTCCAAGGCTTCGGCGTTTTTAATCAAAACTCCCGATTGTGCGCCCTTACCTACTCCAACCATAACCGACATGGGAGTAGCCAATCCCAAAGCACAAGGACAGGCTATTATCAAAACCGCGATGGCATTGATAAATCCATAAACAACGGCCGGTTCGGGACCTAGTTTTGACCAAACTATAAAGGTCAATGCCGAAATAATAACCACGATGGGCACAAAATATTTGGCAATGCTATCGGCCAGTTTCTGGATGGGGGCTCTCGAACGACTGGCATCGTTGACCATTTGCACAATTTGAGAAAGCAGGGTTTCGGAACCCACTTTTTCGGCAACCATAACGAAGGATTTGTTGCCGTTAATTGTTCCCGCACTAAGGGCATCGCCAATCGTTTTATCAACAGGAATGGGTTCTCCCGAAATCATGGCTTCGTCAATGGAACTCTCGCCATTGGTTATTTTTCCGTCCACGGGGATTTTTTCACCGGGCTTGACGCGCAATAAATCACCTTTTTTGATGTCGTGAATGGAGATGACTCTGTCGGCTCCATCAATGACCAAAGTAGCTTCGGTCGGGGCGAGTTTCAACAATTCTTTGATGGCTTGATTCGTTTGTCCATGAGCTTTGGCTTCCATTAATTGCCCTAATAAAACGAGGGTTAATATCACCACAGTGGCTTCAAAATAAAGTGAGACCGTTCCGTGATTCTTGAACTCATTTGGAAAATAATCGGGAAACAAGAGTCCAGCAATACTGAACAAAAAAGCAATTCCGGTTCCTATTCCTATCAAGGTGAACATATTGAGATTCCAACTGATAATTGATTTCCAGGCACGCACAAAAAATATCCAACCTGCATAAAAAACCACGGGAAGCGACAAGATAAGTTGTAACCAATTCCATTTCTGGGTTTCCATGATTTGCAATAGCGGATTATTGTGTAGCATTTCCAACATAGAAATGATAAAAACAGGAAGGGTGAATACGATTGCAATTTTCATTTTGCGCAACAAGTCTTTGTAGGACTTATTTTCTTCCTCGTCCACAGGTTTAATTGGAACCAAATCCATTCCGCAAATTGGGCAATCTCCAGGTTGATCCTGAACAATTTCGGAATGCATCGGACATGTAAACATTATTTTAGTAGCTTTTAAATCGGGGGCTTTCACCAAGTCCATTCCGCAAACGGGACAATCTCCGGCTTTGCCATAGACTTTATCACCTTCGCAAAACATCGGGCAATAGTATTTTTCCAAGGCACTTTTTGGCAAAACAACCGAATTCATATTGTTTGCTATTGGCGTGCTGTAAACGGAATTCTCAGATTTTTCATCGCTTTCACTGATAATGTAGTTTCCCGCGGCATACAATGCTTTTTGGAATTTAAAAATGGGAACTATTCTTTCCGTTGTGATGGTCGCCATGGGTGAGTCCAAAGAAACAACGGCATCCACTCCATCCATTTCGTTCAAAGCTTTTTCGACTTTAGTGCGGCAGCCGCTGCAGGTCATTCCGGTGATAGAATAGGTATGTGTCATTTTTATGTTGTGAGATACAAATTTAATGAATTCTATAGAACTTTAGTGCTATAAATCGCCATATCGCTTAGCCCGAAAGCATCATAAAAAATCATTAGGACGACTCGCCTTTTTAATGTTACTATTCGTTTTAATTGCTTAAATTTATAGGTTGCAATTTTCATCTCATTGACTCACCTAAAATAGAGACACTTTATTGAATCATAGTTCTTGTTGTGTAAAAAGT
>CANHNG010000204.1 GCA_947461915.1 Flavobacteriaceae bacterium | reverse complement strand
TGATAGATTAGACCAAGTAGTTTTGGGTAAAATCAATGTTTTGAATGTTTGGCAGGAAGGAGTAGAAATAAATTTTGGCGTTAACGATGAAAAAGTTGGCAAATACGCCATAAAATCATTTGTTGCGGCTACTAAAGCTTTGAAACAAGGGCTTATTGACGTATTGGTAACCGCTCCAATAAACAAGTACAACATTCAATCCGAATCATTCAAATTTCCTGGGCATACCGATTATTTAGACCAAGAATTAGAAGGAAATGCCTTAATGTTGATGGTTCAGGATAATTTGAGAGTGGGATTATTGACGGATCATGTTCCTTTAAACGACGTCGCATCGCATCTTACGGAAGAATTGATCATAAAAAAAATTGAAACCATAAAACATTCATTGACGCAAGATTTCAGTATCAACAAGCCAAAAATAGCAGTTTTAGGATTGAATCCGCATTGTGGAGATGGCGGAGTTATCGGCAAAGAAGACGATACAATATTGAAGCCAGCTTTAAAAAAAATATTCGAAAAAGGGACATTAGTCTTTGGGCCTTTTGCCGCCGATGGTTTTTTTGGAAGCAATCAATATGAAAAATATGATGCCATAGTTGCTACATATCATGATCAAGGACTGATTCCTTTCAAAACGTTATCCTTTGGGAATGGTGTAAATTATACTGCAGGACTCAACAAAATAAGAACATCACCAGATCATGGCACCGCATATGATATTGCAGGAAAGGGCGTAGCGGATTATAATTCATTTAAAGAGGCTGTTTATCTTGCAATTGACATTTTTCATTCGCGAAATCAATTTGCAGAAATCAACCAAAAACCCTTAAAAACAAAGGGAAAACAGATATAACTAAAAAAAGCTGAATAACAGTATTGGATTTATAATAATTTTATATCTTTGCACTCCCGAAGTTTAGGGCAAATTGTTGTTGAAATGAACAAGACAAAAGAATTTTTAATTCCTTTTATAGGATTAAAGACAGGAAAACATCACTTTGAATATCAAATAAATAATGCGTTCTTTGAAATCTTTGATTACCATGAATTTAATAATTCAAATATCAAAGTAAATGTAGTTTTAGAGAAAAAAAGCACAATGTTAGAGTTGGCGTTCAAGCATAAAGGAACGGTGAACGTTCCTTGTGACATGACAAACGAAGAGTTTGATTTGCCAATAAAAGGCAATATGAAATTGATTGTGCGTTTTGGAGACGCCTTCAATAATGACAATGAAGAGTTACTCATTTTGCCACACGGAGAGTTTCAAATAGATATTTCACAATATATATACGAGATGATTGTTCTTTCTGTTCCTCTAAGACGAATTCATCCAGGAATTAAAGACGGAAGTTTAAATACGGAGGCTTTGAAAAAACTGAAAGAATTGACAATAAAAGAACTGAAAAAAGAGCATAAAGAAGAACAAAAAGAAGAAAATATTGACCCGCGTTGGGACAAATTAAAAAAACTATTAACGGATAAATAATATAGTAAAATGGCGCATCCTAAGAGAAAAATCTCCAAAACAAGAAGAGATAAAAGAAGAACACATTATAAAGCTACAGTAGCACAAATCGCTACTTGTCCAATCACTGGCGAAGCACATTTATACCATAGAGCCTATTGGCATGAGGGAAAAATGTATTACAGAGGACAAGTTGTTATAGATAAGTCTGCAGCTGTTGCTTAATATATTTTTGTAAATGATATTTGAACTCTCACAATGTGAGAGTTTTTTTGTTGTTCATAATTTTAATTAAATAAGTAGTTTTAAAAGGAATAGGGATTAGAATTTTTTTGTAATTTTCGAGCCCTTTAAAACTTTTTCAAGTGGCAGCATTTGGAAAGAAATAACAGAGTATAATGAATAAAATTACAGCCGCAATTACAGCTGTTGGAGCTTACGTCCCGGACTACGTTCTTACAAACAAGATTCTCGAAACATTGGTTGATACCAATGATGAGTGGATTACCACTCGTACGGGAATAAAAGAGAGAAGGATTCTCAAGGATGATAGTAAAGGAACCTCTTTTTTGGCGATAAATGCCGCCCTAGATTTAATAAAAAAAGCAAATATAGATCCCCTAGAAATAGATTTGTTACTTATGGCAACAGCTACTGCTGATATGCCTGTAGCCTCAACTGGAGCCTATGTTGCAACAGAAATCGGAGCGACAAATGCATTTGCTTACGACTTGCAATCCGCTTGTTCCAGTTTTTTGTTTGGAATGTCAACCGCTGCAGCCTATATTGAATCAGGGAGATATAAAAAAATATTGTTGATTGGGGCAGACAAAATGTCCTCAATTGTAGATTATACAGATAGAGCAACCTGCATCATTTTTGGAGATGGAGCGGGAGCTGTTTTATTCGAACCAAATCATGAAGGATTAGGCTTGCAGGATGAATATCTAAGGACCGATGGCGATGGAAGAGATTTTTTAAAAATGACCGCAGGAGGATCGCTTTTCCCAGCCACAGAACAAACGGTTATTGATAATCAACACAATCTAACTCAAGACGGAAAATCGGTATTCAAATATGCGGTTACCTATATGGCGGATGCTTGCGAGATGATTATGAAGAGAAATAATTTGACCAATGAAGATGTTGCATGGTTGGTACCACACCAAGCCAATAAAAGAATAATTGATGCCACCGCCAACAGAATAAATTTAGAAGATTCAAAAGTATTGATGAACATAGAAAGATACGGAAATACCACTTCTGCAACTTTGCCTTTAGTTCTTAGTGATTTTGAACATTTATTTAAAAAAGGGGATACAATTATATTTGCTGCTTTTGGTGGCGGATTCTCATGGGGATCTATTTACTTAAAATGGGCTTACAACAAACAATAAATTTAAACTAAAAACAAATATTATGGATTTAAAAGAAATTCAAAACCTAATCAAATTTGTAGCAAATTCAGGTGTTGCTGAAGTTAAATTAGAAATGGATGATGTTAAAATCACCATTAGAACAACGCTGGAAGGAAATGTTTCTGAAGCGACTTATGTTCAAATGCCAGTTCAACCTGCTGTTCAGCAAGCGGCAGTTCCTCAGCAAATCGCTCCAGTCGCTCCAACTCCTGCAGCGCCATCAGCAGAGAATTCTAATTATATCACCATTAAATCGCCAATTATTGGAACCTTCTATAGAAAACCAACGCCAGACAAACCTATGTTTGTCGAGGTAGGTGATACTATTGCTAAAGGAGACGTGCTTTGTGTAATCGAAGCAATGAAATTGTTTAACGAAATAGAGTCAGAAGTTTCCGGTAAAATTGTCAAAATATTAGTTGACGACATGTCACCGGTAGAATATGACCAACCCTTATTTTTAGTAGATCCATCATAAATTTTAGATTGCAGATTTTAGATTGCAGATTTGAACCTTAATCAATATTTTACTTCAAATCAATTGCATTCTTGAATTCTAACTTCTAACTTATAACTTCTAATTTTTAAAAGATGTTTAAAAAAATATTGATTGCCAATAGAGGGGAAATCGCGCTTCGTATAATCAGAACATGTAAAGAAATGGGTATCAAAACAGTGGCTGTATATTCCACTGCCGATGCCGAAAGTTTGCACGTAAAGTTTGCAGATGAAGCGGTTTGTATAGGTCCACCCCCAAGCAACTTGTCTTATCTAAAAATGTCAAATGTAATTGCCGCTGCCGAGATTACAAACGCTGATGCCATACATCCAGGATATGGATTTCTTTCTGAAAATTCAAAATTTTCAAAAATATGTCAAGAACATAAAATTAAATTCATAGGCGCATCTCCAGAAATGATTGATAGAATGGGGGACAAAGCCTCGGCTAAAGCCACCATGAAAGCGGCTGGAGTTCCATGTGTTCCTGGTTCTGACGGATTGTTGGAATCTTTTGAACAAACTCAAAAACTAGCCAAAGAAATGGGATATCCTGTAATGCTAAAAGCAACTGCCGGTGGCGGAGGAAAAGGAATGCGTGCCGTTTGGAAAGAGGATGAGTTACTAAAAGCATGGGAAAGTGCCCGTCAAGAATCAGCAGCAGCTTTCGGAAATGATGGAATGTATTTAGAGAAATTAATTGAAGAGCCGCGACATATAGAAATTCAAGTAGTGGGGGATTCTTTTGGAAAAGCCTGCCACCTCTCTGAAAGAGATTGTTCGGTACAACGTCGCCATCAAAAATTAACGGAGGAAACACCTTCGCCATTTATGACCGAT
>CANHNG010000203.1 GCA_947461915.1 Flavobacteriaceae bacterium | reverse complement strand
AATGATATGAATTTAAGTTAAAAATTGTATGCGTAAAAGAATAACAAAGATTTTATTAGTTGACGATGACCCGGATATTTTAGAAATTGTAAGCTACAATCTCGTTCAGGAAGGGTTTGAAATTTTTACGGCATCTAATGGAAAGGAAGCCATATTGAAAGCCATTAAAGAAGTTCCGGATTTGATCATCATGGATGTCATGATGCCTGAAATGGATGGAATGGAGGCTTGTGAAAACATCAGAAGAATTCCCGCATTAAATCACGTAATTATCACTTTTTTAACTGCAAGAAGCGAAGATTATTCTCAAGTTGCAGGTTTTGATGCTGGTGCCGATGATTATATTACAAAGCCCATAAAGCCAAAACTATTGGTCAGTAAGGTAAAAGCGCTCTTGCGCCGAATAAAAGACCAAGATAAAAATAGCGAAACAATAAACATTCACGGAATAGAGATTAATCGTGAAGAATATAAAATAATAAAAGATGATGTGGTGATCGCCTTGCCACGTAAAGAATTTGAATTATTTTATTTGTTGGCATCCAAACCTGGCAAAGTTTTTAAAAGAGAAGAAATCTTGGAAAAAGTTTGGGGTAGTGATGTTGTTGTCGGTGGCAGAACTATCGATGTGCACATCCGAAAACTAAGGGAGAAAATCGGAGATCGTTTGTTTAAAACTATTAAGGGGATTGGGTATAAATTTGAAGTGTAATTTTTTTGTAAATTCGCACTCATAACCCAGTTCTTGAAAAATGAAAATCAGTTTCCAAAAAACCTATAAGTTTGCCGTAATTTCAGCTTTATATATTAGCCTTTTTGCCACTATATTTGTACTACTATTAGCCACAATTTTTTTTAAGTTTTCCAGTTCAATAATAATATCGTTTGGATTAATATTTTTTTTTATCATCTACGCTTTTTCTTTCCTCGTTATACAATATAGGGTAGAGCATTTTATATATAGAAGAATAAAAAAAATATACGATGATGTCTCCTTACTAGAATCCACGTCTTTCATTAACCATCCCATAACGACTGATATGGAAACCTTGACTCGAGAGGTGAAGAAGTTTGCTACTAACAAAAAATTGGAGATTGAAATGCTGCAAGTGCGGGAGGAATACCGAAGAGAGTTCCTCGGAAACGTTTCCCATGAATTAAAAACCCCGTTATTTACAGTACAAGGTTATATCTCAACTCTGCTCGAGGGTGGGCTAAAAGACAAATCGATTCGAAAAAAATACTTGCGCCGCGCCGAAAAAGGTGTTGAACGATTAATTTATATTGTTGAGGATTTAGATATGATTACCAAACTAGAGGTGGGGGACTTGAACCTAGAATTTTCCGAGTTTGATATCGTCGAATTAATTCAGAATGTGTTTGATTTACTAGAATTGAAAGCCGACAAAAAGAAAATTACCCTAGCCCTTGACAAGTATTATATTCATCCTATTCTTGTCTATGGGGATAAAGATAAAATCCAACAAGTCCTTGAAAACTTAATTGTAAATTCCATTAAATATGGAAAAAAAGAAGGCGCCACAGAAGTCGCAATTGCCAATCTAACCCAGGAAAAGGTTTTGGTTCGGGTGACAGACAATGGTGAGGGTATAGAAAAACAAAATATTTCAAGACTTTTTGAGCGTTTTTATCGCGTGGACAAGAGTGGTTCGCGCTCCGAGGGCGGTTCGGGCTTAGGTCTCGCTATCGTAAAACATATTATTGAAGCCCACAACGAAAAGATTTATGTCGATAGTGAATTTGGCGAGGGTTCAGAATTTTCATTTACTTTGGAAAAAGCCTCAAACCCTCTTGCTGTATAATAATGTTAATATTGATTTGCAGTATATTAAATAAAATGCAACACCAATAAATTTACATACCAAACATAGGGTTAACAATTATTGTTGATTTATTAATAATTACTTAACATTAACTTAACATTGGGGTTTCATCTTTGCACAAGAAAATTAATCAAATAGAAAAGATGAAAAATAAATTATTTACATGTTTGGTCTTACTAACGACGATAGTCAATGGGCAAGACATCACAAAAAAAGAGGTTAAGAACCAAGTAATCCGTGTTTTGGATTCTTTAAATCAACTTAAAATTGCTGAAGAAAAAAGCAAGCCTAAAAAAGAAAATTGGTATGAAAACATAGGACTTAGGGGCTATGTTCAGATTAGATACAATGGATTGCTATCTTCAAATGATAAAGTTTCATGTGAACAATGTGACAAATCTTGGGGGACAACTTCAACAGCTGCAGATGCAAAATCCAACAATGGGTTTTTTATTAGACGAGCCCGTATGATTTTTTCGGGTCAAGTGCATCCTAATGTATATATTTATATTCAACCGGACTTTGCGAGTACTGCCTCATCTGGATTTAATCATTTTGCCCAACTTCGAGATGCTTATTTTGATTTGTCAATCGATAAGAAAAAAGAGTATCGGTTTAGGGTAGGGCAAAGTAAAGTTCCTTATGGTTTTGAGAATTTGCAATCCAGCCAAAATCGCTTAACACTAGATCGTAATGATGCTTTCAATAGTGCTGTGGCAAATGAGCGAGACTTAGGGGTTTTCTTTTACTGGGCTCCAGCTAAAATCAGGGAACGTTTTGCCATGCTTGTCAAAGACGGATACAAAGGTTCTGGGGATTATGGAGTATTTGCCTTTGGTGCTTACAACGGTCAAACCGCCAATAAATCAGAAGCCAATAGAAATTTGCATGTTGTTTCCAGAATAAGTTATCCTTTTGTTGTTGGAAATCAAATAATTGAACCAGGATTGCAGGCTTACACGGGCAAATGGGGTTTTACAACTGAATTAACAACAACTATCCGCTCTGGATTCGAAGACCCTGTAGAGAAAGCTACTATAAAAACTTTAGACATATTAAATATATTAGACCAAAGACTAGGAGCCAGTTTTATTATGTATCCAAAACCCTTTGGTATCCAAGCGGAATACAACATAGGCAAGGGTCCACGTTATGATAATGTTAACAATAAGGTAGATGTTTCGAAATTAGAAGGAGGTTATGTAACTTTGAATTATAAATTGGATTTACCTAATCATAAATATTTGTATCCTTTTGCTAAATTTCAATATTACGACGGAGGAAAAAAGTTTGAAAAAGATGCCAGAAGTTATGTGGTTAGAGATTATGAATTAGGATTTGAATGGCAGCCATTCAAAGCATTTGAATTAGTAGCGGAATGGGTTATTGCTGACCGAACATTTGAAGACAGTGCTATTCCAAATAATAGACAACAAGGAAATTTATTACGATTACAAGCACAATTTAACTTTTAAGAATAAAATATAAACCATTAAATTAATAAAATGAAAACAACAAAATTAAAAATTGCAGGGATTTTAGTAGTCATAATGACTATTGGTTTTTCGTTTACCACTTCGGATAAAATAACCATTAAAGGGTCTGACACCATGGTAATTTTATCACAACAATGGGCTGAAGCGTATATGAAAAAACACCCAGAGACCACTATTCAAGTAACTGGCGGAGGTTCAGGAGTGGGGATTGCGGCTTTAATTAATGGTTCTACGGATATAGCAAACTCAAGCCGACCGATGAAACCAGGGGAATTAGAGAAAATAAAAGCGAAATACAACAAAAACGGTATTGAAATAGCTTGTGCTAAAGACGGTTTGTCTGTTTTCCTTAATAAAGGAAACGTTGTTTCTGAATTGACAATAGAACAGATAGGCGCAATTTTTTCAGGTAAAATAACCAATTGGAAACAAGTTGGCGGAGCAGATGCAAAAATCCAATTGTATGGAAGAGAAAGTAGTTCAGGCACTTTCGAATTTTTTAAGGAACACGTAGTAAAAACAGATTTCTCTCCAAATTGTCAAACTTTGCCTGGAACTGCGGCCATTGTAAATGCGGTAAAGAAAGACAAATACAGTATTGGATATGGCGGAGCTGCTTATGCAGAAGACGTAAAAGATTGTAAAGTAAAAAAAGACGCCAAAAGCAAAGGAATTTTGCCAACGGCAGCAACCATAAAAAATAAAACCTATCCAATTTCGAGATATTTGTACATGTATTTGAAAGCAAAACCAACAGGTGAGACCAAAAAATTCATTGATTGGATATTGGGTTCAGAAGGACAAAAAATGATCGCAACAGTAGGTTATTTCCCTGTGAAATAATTAACGAAAAAATAATTATATAGTAACCTCTTTATTTTGTAAGGAGGTTTT